>NZ_AAWS01000005.1 GCF_000169175.1 Microscilla marina ATCC 23134 | reverse complement strand
ATTTTTTCTTGAGGCTGTCTACCAGCATTTTCCTGAAAACTATCCGGTTGGCATCACAAAACCTGACCACATCGTTGTTCATTTTATTGATCTGCAGCTCCACCATCGTCAGGTATCGCTCACCGTCGGGCTTTTTAAAGCCGTTGTCGTTCAGAGTATAGTATGCAGCTGCGTTCAAGGTAGTGTCAGGGTTGGCAATGTCCCAAAGTTTTACATCTCCGTTAGGCGCTATATAGGTAGGCGCAGCAAAATCTTTCCCGTCTATCATTGCCGGGTAGGTACCTGTCACTCCTCCCGACTTAAACTTCCGTATCATTTGCAGGTATACATCACGTTGGGTGGTTGTCCAGTCTTTGCTGGTAATGTCGCAGGTTACTTCACCAATGCCACAATAATTGCAGCCGTTAAAATCTTTGTAGCAAGTCAAAATCTCTACAGTTTTTTTGCTGTCCATGCGGTACTGAAAATATTTGAAGGCATACACCGGGTCTAAGATATAAGCAAACTTGTTTTCAGAACCCATCATTACTCCCCAGGCACGGTCGGGGTAATAACCACGGTCAA
The DNA here is from genome assembly GCF_000169175.1 of Microscilla marina ATCC 23134. Taxonomy (NCBI): domain Bacteria; kingdom Pseudomonadati; phylum Bacteroidota; class Cytophagia; order Cytophagales; family Microscillaceae; genus Microscilla; species Microscilla marina. The sequence continues at coordinate 298,503 of NZ_AAWS01000005.1, read as the reverse complement.
CCCCATTGTATGTTTTAGCCCTACGCTCTACTATTTGGGTCGAGTCTTGCAACATTTTCTGGTAGTATTCATCTACACTGCCTGTACTGGTTTGTTCGGCGGGCAACGTGGTCAGCACATCCTCGGTTAAAGGCGTGTGCGTCCCTTGGGTAAAGTCTTGATTATCCAATATTTTGGCAAAACGGTAGCCCGTGCAGTTTAAAAATGACTCGACCAAGTGTTGCTCATAGGCAATTTCTATTTTATTGTCGCTGTTATTATTGGTGCCAGCTCCGGTTTGCTGGTCACGAATCTTCTTACTGACCTTGCTCTTAAGTACCCATTTCAAAAACCAACCAATGAATGGAATATTGGGCACGGCATCGTCAAAAGCACTGTCGTGTACGTTTGTATTGCCCCCACTGCGGTCATCTACTACGGTAGATATTCCTCCTGAACCTGTCTGGTAGTTTATATCCACGCTGCCATCAGGGTTTACCTGTACTTTGAGCTTGGCAAGCTCCGACTGCCAACACTCCAGCAAGTTTTCGGCGTAATATTGGGCGGTTTTGTTGGCATCGCTGCTATGTGCCTTTAGCTTTAGGTCATCGCCACAGCCATCTTTGCGGGCTTCCAGTGTATCTGCTACTACGTTGCCGTCTTTGTCTTTTCCGTTGGCATTGTAGGTATCGGTGAGCATGTGTTTAATCATTAAACTAAACGTACCTGGTTCGTGCCATCCCTTCATAAAAGGGGCTAAAAACTTATAGTAAATATACTTTACCCGTTGTTTTACCTGGGCATGCGTATAGCCACCAAGTAAGACAAGTTCTTGGGGGGTCAAGTCTCCACCCAAATATATATGGGAGGCTTCAAACTGAGCTTCGGTCAAAATCTGCCCATTTCCTTTAGCAATTGCCTCAGTAATCACGGTGGGCAAATCTGAAATATCATCGGGTACTACCTTCCAGAAAAAGCTGTAGGCAAACCCTTCCAAATCGGGGTAAAACTCGGTTTTGCGTGACACAAACTGAATGAAAGGGTTTACTTTATATACTCCGTCCCCAGTTTGGTCATTCAACCCATAAGTCATATTCTTAAAATCAAACACGGTAGACAAATTGATAGGGATACGCATCGTGCCACAACTCGGGTTGTTAATTTCAATGTCGTAAGGCTCCAGTAGCTTTACTCCGTGCTCTTCGCCAAAGAAAGTTTGACCAGCGCCCAAGCCCAGATCACTGGCGTATTTGCTGTCTAATGAAGCAAAAGTCACTGCACCGGTTTTTGCCTGATTCAAGTCTTGCTCAAGCTCCTTTACCTTTATAAAAAAAGAATCGATTTTACTATTACAGGTGACATTGTTCATCCACTTGGTAAACATGGCAATCAATGGTTGGATGCTGCCCGATACATTTGCCTGGTTGTTCAACACAGATGGCGGTAACTGCCGGATGCCTGCCAAGCCAATAGGGGTCAGTTGTTTTTCAATCAGGTAACTGCCTGGCTGTAGGGTCAAGCCCGCAAACTCCACGGTAGTGTTACAAACGGCATTGGCGGCATTGCTGCTCAGGGTACTTCCGTTAATGTTTCCCCAGCTTATTTGTCCTGCGGTAGCAGTATTTATGGTTGCCCAATTGGTGGAGGTTTCGTCGTCTAACCTATGAATCAAAATAGTGACAGAAAACTTGCACCCAGTCAAGTCGGTACAAGTAGGCAGGTATTTAAAGGTAAGCGGACTGGCATTGATCAGGTGAATGCGCTTACTTGCCACGGTTTTGTTAAAACTTTTATAGTGGGCATTGATGAGCAGTTTTTCGGTAGTAGTGTCAACAACGGCACTATCAAGTGCTTTCATATTGGCTTGCTCTTGGTACGCCAAACAAGTGGCGATCACTTTGCCTTCTTTAGAGGTGTAGCTGATGCTTGCTGTACCATTTTGGTCAATGTTGATGGTCTTGATTACCGAACTTGCCGAAGGTGCCTCGTCGCCAAACAAACGAATCAGTTCAGTTTCGGTAGCAGTGGCGTAATATGTTTTCACCGTTTTGCCGCCTTCCCCCAATCATATGGGTTTTGCCTACACCCGATTGTTCTTTTACTTTACCATCGGGCGAAAATAAGGTACGGGTAAAAGCGTAGCCTTCAGCATCAGGAATGTTGTTCTTTCCGGTATAATAGTGATAAGGATTACCCACGCTTTGGTCTACTTTGGCAGGGTTGCGGTAATTAATATCTTTATCAAAATGTTTAGGACGGTACAACTTTCTATCTACTGGGGTGGTTCCTTGGGTTTTCACCAAATTTTCGTAGTACCCTTTCAACCCCTGGTTTGGCAAAGGGGCAGGCAAAGTGGCCATTACCGGGCGCCCGCTGTAGTCGTACATTTGTTGGGTTACAATGGTGGTTTTTTTAGAAGGCAGATAGGTTTGGGTTTGCTTGACCTGGTTCAGTTTATTGGCATAAGTAATGCTCTCGCTCGTGCGATTGCCTTCGGTAAAAGTTCTGGAATAAATAAAGCTCCGTCCTTTGGCCTCGTCGCTGTCGGTAAAATGAAATACACTCAATGCTTTGCCATCCTTATCTTTAGGTTTGATCACCCCATTTTTTAAATCCAGCAATACCATGGTTCCCAGCTTAGCGGGTACTTCGGCGTGCGACCACTGCCCCCAGTTTTTGGCATTGGCAATGCCCCCTTTATATTGAGTACCTATAGGGCGTACCCGCCATACATAATACCCTGTACCTTCGGCAAGGGTAAACTGTACTGTTTTGTCACCGCTTTGGGTTTCAAGCGTCAAAGCACGGTTCCAGTCTACCTCAGTCAAAATAGCGGTTTCCTGTTTGATACGATCTCTCAATGCATCTACAGTGAGCGAGGTAGCATATTCGGTAGCAATGGTGCTTACCCAACTTGTCCACGCCAAACTATTGTTGTCGGGGTTGGCATAGTTGTGTAGCCTCAATATCTGTAGCTGGTAATTGGGCATGTGTTCGTCGCTATTCCAGGCAAATGTAGCCGTCTTGCCTGTGATAGTTGCCCTTAGGTTGTTTGCTGCTACCCCCGTTGCCGTTATGTTATAAGCAATGTCATAATTTGCCACTACCCGCAGGTTTGCCTGCATCTCGGCAAGCAGGGTACTTTGCTGGGCAGGGGTCAGGGTCGTATTTAAAGGAAAAGTGATTTTAGCCAAACTTACGACCACTCTAAACTGACTGTAGTCAGGCGTTGCTTTGTTGATCTTATCAATAAAATCAAAATGGTACAACCTTTCGGGCACCTTGTTGCTAATTTCCAGCAGGCAAGTAGAGGTACAGAGGTTCTCTGATACCCCACTGTTGTTTTCGCCAAAGACGGTTACATCTACTTTGGCATCAAACTCCAAATCGCCATAAGTATAGGTTTCGCCAAGGTCTAATTGCACCTTCAACAACGCCTTGGCAATGTTGGTAGTGGGATGGGTAGCCGGCAACAATAAAGTTTTGGTGACATTATTTGCTGGCTGAGCTATGACAGTATTAGTGTAGTGCCCGTTCTTATAGGTAGGCTGTTGCGCCCAGGCTACACCAGTGTACAGAAATAACCCTAGTATCAATAAGTATTTTGCTTGTCTCATGCGATTCAATGATTTGATCCTTACTCAAAGTTTTATATTAGTGACTTGTTTCTATGGAATACCCCCTGAACTTAGGCAAAAGTCGCTGTTGGGTGTTCATGACTGCTGCTTTGGCAGTAGCCGGCACATAGCCCTTGTAATTGGGGCTCAACTGCAGGTATACTATTTCTTGCCCTGATAGCGTATGCGCCGGGGTAAACTTCACCACTTGTTTTTCAAGTTTTTGCTTTTGCATGTCAAAAAAGTAAGTAACAGTTTTCACCTTAAACTTTTTTTGTGCTTCAGCTGCCACTGTAGTGGTAATCAACTTTATTTTTTTGCCTTTATACATCCTGTCTTTTACTGAGGTCACCTTACTTTGCGCAAACAACTCGTTTTGCATTTGGGTCATCTTTTTGGCGTAAGCCAGGTGTTGATTAAACATACCTTTGGGGGTATTTTTTTGTAAAATCAGTTTTTGAGGGTGGAACACCTGAAACACCCATTGGCGGTCTTGGTAAATACTCACTTGATTGGTTTCATACATCAGTTGATGAGTACCCACAATCATTTTCACTTTGGCCTCTTTGCTTTCCACCTTTCCCTGGTACACTGCCAGGTTGGTTTTAGGGATCATTTTTATGCTCATATGCATCAGGTAGTGTTGCCCTGGCTTAGGAAACTGCACCTTCTTCATTTTGTCCATGAAGTTTTGCAATACCTGATAATATTTATTCGTAGATTGAGCATTACCCTGGACAGTTGTCCAGAGTAATAGTCCTGTCAATAAAACTTTTGCCATCACTTTCATTTTCTAGGTCGTTTGGGTTGGTTGTATTGGGTTTCTTGTACAGTTTTCATTCCTCGTTCGGTTTCAATCAAGCGACGAATGAGTTTGCCTTCATCGTTGTATTGATAGTACAAACCAAAGTGTTCGTCGTCAAACTGAGCAATCAGGCGCAGCGACTTAAGGTCGTATACATAACAAGTGGTTTGAGCATCTACTGGCTGAAACTTTACATCATCTATTTTTAGGGTTCCAGTAAACGAAGAGCTTACCTCCAGGTCAAACTCACTGTAAGCAAAAGAGCTAAACGCGGCTCCTTCAATCTTTCCGCTGAACAACACCCACTCGCCCACTTGAGCTACCTTTTTCAGCGCATATTCGTTGGCGCTGGTTTCACCGTTGTTCCCATCGGCTGCATTTCTTAGCTTTACCTTGAGTTCATTCTGGTCATAATCGTGGTGTACCCACAGTTTTACTATGCCTCCTTTGGTTTCAAGTTGGTTGGTCTTCATTATTTTATCACCATTGACCAATACACCTTTTTCGGTACTACTCAAGGCTTTGTGCGACAGTCCGGAGTGTCCCTTGCTGGCAAAACCTGGTCCTTCAAAGCCACTGAAATAAGTAGAGGCATATTGCGCATTGCCTGCCACCATTGTAGGCAGTATGCCTTCATTGTCAAACCTTGCCGAACTGTATATGCCCAATGGGTTTTTCTCTTCCAATGCGTTGCCGTGTGGAGAGTACAAGGTCACTTCAGTAGAAGCAATCCATTTGTTGCCAAAAGTTGGCGGAGCCACTTCCCAATCACTAGAAGAGGGCAATGTTACACTAGAAATGACCCCTCCCTTATAAATCCGGTTATTTGCATTTACCTTGGGGTCAGACGATTGTACATTGTCACGGTAGGTATAGCTTTGGTGGGGTCGCCATATTTTATCCAACGCCTTGATAATGTCGGCATCAGTCAAGCCATACTGCGCTTTTACCCCTGCCGAAGCATTGGTTGCCCAATCTTTCTTAAAAGTTTGAAAGCCCACGCTGAGCACATTTTTATCCATGCGCCACTTTCCGGCTACCTGAAATGGGTTGCCCTCTTTTCCATAAGTCACTATAGAGCCTACCGATACACCCAATTGGTTAAAGCGATCCTTTACTTGCCCCTTTTCATACTTTCGCCCCAAGGTGGGATACTTCCACGAAGCAGGTACTGTCAAGGCATAAATTTCTCCATTGAGTTCCTGACCATTGACCTTTACAGGATTTGTGTCAGTAGAATGAAACCCATCCATCGTACGGGTCAATATTACCTCCCCTGTATGAGGGTTAAAACCTGCATTTTCGGTTTCACTGGTCACCCCATCCTGAAAGGCACTGACTTTTTTCAAAATCACCGGATAACGAATTACTTTAGAAGTCACATGGGTGCTAATGCGCTGAGTCGTGTACTCAAAGCGCAAAGCAGGTGATACATAAATAGGCAATGGAGGTACAATAAATGTGGCTGAAAGGTCTACCGACAAGTCAGCACTAATATTTCGGTTGCGCACCGAACGACGCTCCATTGTAATGTCCATTTCTTTACCAGGCACTTCCCAGGTTACATCACCATTGGGCTGCATCATTCGAATTTTTTCGCCAGGCTCGTAATACTCATAGGTTTGTCCGGCAAACTTTTTCACTGCCTCAAGCGCCTGCCCGGTGTAAGTACCCATGTAGCTTGCCACTTGCTTGATTTGGCCATGCATTTGGTTAATAATGAAGCGGTAGCCTTGGGTAAGATACGCCTGAGTGTTGGAGTAGTAAAATAAACCTAAAGGTATGGTCACGTTGCTCATACGCTTTCTGTCTTCACCCAAACTGGTATAATCTACCCCTTTTTCATCTCCGATCTTAAAATCTTTTTTGTCAGAGACATAAGTGTACACCTTGTCGTATGGATAGTCTTTGGCAGTATAATAATCATTGACAGAAAAGCCTGTTCCAGTTTTACCTTTATGAATGCTTTGTACAATGACCCTTGAGTGCCCCACCGAAGCACCCGGCAACAAAGACTCGCCCAAAGGTCCTTCAAACTGCTTTCTGTCCAATCCGGCAGTCAATCGGCTATACCACTGCTGCCCTTTGCGTGGCAGGTAGCGCACCAAGGGGTTTTCTTCCCGGGCTGTACTAGGCTCGTTGGTGGCTACTCCACTGCTTATTTTTTGTATACTCCCGTTAACATCTAGCAAGAAATCTTCATACATAAACTCTTGTCCATACAGGTTGGCATCTCCGTTTTCTATACCTGCATCATACATCAGCAATCGTTTTACCCTTACTCCTCCTCCTTTTTTGGCTTTAATCATAGGAATTTTAAGGTAAGAAAGTGCCTCACTTATGGTTTTTCCCACCTTCTCTTTTTTGGGTATACTTTCGTCAAATGTGGACTTGATCAAGCCCGAAATTTGGTTATTTACCGTAGTAGCGGAGTTTAAAATGTTACCATTGGCAAGTTCTTTTCGGTTGTCGTATACATGTTTGCCAAACGGTTTTATTCCTTCACAATCGAAGCCGTGGCGTTGGGTAGTATAAAAATCGTAACAAGCCTGACGCGGCACCGATGCCCTCCCGTTGTCGTCGGTTACCCCGTTCAAGGTAATGCGTATGCCAGTACTCCCCTCTTTGGTAACATTACCCACTGCTGCATATCCGGTAATGTACTCCGCGTTACAATCATTCAGCACAGGGACTCCATTGCCATATAAGTTATATAAAAACCTGAAATAGATTTTTTCGCCATTGGTCACAAAATAGTCTTGCATCAAGGCCACTTGTTGGTCTATTTCACTGGCAAAGTCAGGGCTGTTGGGGTCGAGCCCCAAACTGGTGGCGTCTATGACATAACTTGGGTTCAAGCTATAATTTTTGAGCATCAGGTGGCTATCATTCGCCTCTTTCAATGGAGTCATGGCCATTGGGCGACGGTTTTGCACAAAGCTGTAATCTTTTTGTTCGTATTGAACCAATATTTCTCCCCCTGATGGTAACTTAATTTGCTTAAGTTGCCAGGCGGCAGGGTCAAACTTCTGATAGTCAACCGTGGTTCTGGTGGTTTGATCTATCCAGGGAATTTTCTTTAGCTTTCTGTTTTTGCCATCAAACTGAATATTTCCCCAAGGACCTAAATAGTAAGGGGTATAATCAGGGTTTTGGGCATACTCCCCGTGCTTATCGCTCATTTCATTGACAATAGCCCCGTATTCGTCCCTTATTTCTTTGGCAAACTCGTTTTTCACTTTGTATTTGTATACAAACTCATAAGGCGCTGTTTTACCGCTTGATATACCACCAAACTCAAACCATACTTTTTTCAGGGTAAGCTTGCCTGAAGTAGTACTTGTTTTCTGACGAGGAAACAAGCCTTGGTCACTATTGGGCACGTTTTGTACCAGGCTATAGTCATAGGCAAAGTGCACTACCTGCAAGGGTTTGTCCAACTGCTTTTTAGAAAACAACACAATTTTCTCAAGGTATTCCAGTCTTTCATTGCCTTTTACTGGCTGATTGTTTGTACCTTTTATCGATGCCGGGTCACTGTCACTACTCAAGTGTTTTGCCCCCAAGCCATCCTTGCGTACATTGCCCGAACCCTGAATATAGGGCGAGTTAGCATCTACACCACCTGCTACTCCGTTCCAACGACTGGCATCACTCACATTGGTTACAAAATAGGCAATGTGGGTTTTGGTTTCTACAGTTTTTAGGTAATACACCTCCTTTTCGCCGGTAGAAATAGTCCCAGTGCGGCTTTTTTTATCCGAATTTTGATTTTGATCGTAAAACAATCCATTGTAAGGAATTCTCCAGCGATACCAGGGAGCTCCGGTGCCTGCCCCATATTTTTTATGGTAATCAAACCTGGTCCACCCGCCAAAATCTTTAGCGTCTGGTCCGTCATTGCCCACATCTACGTAATCTGGAGTATTGATAGAAGTGAGTAAATAATTGGTAGCATAAGGCAACTGACGTACTTCACCTATTACTCTGGCATTGGGGTAGTCGTGCACCGAAGAACTGTCCAAGTCCAGGTTATATTTTCCTCCTGTTTGCTCCAAAGCAATTGGGCGGTAAGCCAAAAACTCACCATTACCTATTTGGGTATTTGCAGAGGTAGCGTCTATCTGAAAGTTACTGGTATTGCGGTTAAACACGGGCACCCCATATATGTAGCGTACCCCATTTTTGTTCGTTACCTCCATTTCGGTAATGGCTTCAGGGTTAGCCGCCGTTACGTTGTTGTCTAAACCGGTTACGCGAGTATTGTCAAATTTTGGATCCGATTTTTTGTGGTAGTTGATGTAAGAAGAGTTAGAGAGTTTGTCGGTGTTTAGGTGGGTGGCAAACTCTCCCGGAGCATTGACTCTTTTGCCACTGCCAATGGTCGCAGTAGACAGGTTGGTGTTGCCAGTGCTGGTATTGGTAGACGTATATTCTACACTACCCGCTTTGTCGCCATTGAACCTAAACACTCCTTGTTGGTCAAAGCCCAAAGCATTGGTAGTGGCACTTCTTTTTTTCCAGTCGGTTATTTCAGATTTTTGGTCTCCCAAACCAATCGTTACTCCAACCCCTACGGTCACCCCTACATTAAAGTCTATGCCCAGGTTTCGTTTTTTGGTCCTGCTTTTGGCGTAGCGAGGCAAAAAGTGACCAATTTTTTTCTGGTAATATCTAAAGCCACCTCCTACACCTTCACCATTGATCATGTATTGGTCGGCGTTGTTGAAAGGAATGCCCAGGTACACATCTCTTTTGCTATAAGGAGTGCTTTTTTCTACATAATAATCGTTGCGTTGGTCTTGTTGGCTGGTGCTGTGCATGTAGCCGTTTACGGTTTCGTCGCTTGACTCTTTATGGGTATAAATAGAAAATACTCCTTTGGTAGTCACGTCCATTCCTACCGGTACATTACCCGGCGTACCAGTAAGCCCTGCTTCCAGGCTATAGTTGGTCGCGTCATACTCTTCAACATTGGCATTTGGTATATTTTCGGAAAAAGAATACATAGCAAAACTGGTGCTCAAAGGAGAAGAGGTTAAATCACCTAACACTTGGTTACCTAACCGTTTTGCGCTCACCTTAAACCTCCACTTTCGTGTATGCAACGTCTTGGTTTTCATGTTTAAACTTCCATCTTCTTTCTTCAGGTTTCTATACAATGCCATAGGGTTTATACCAAACCCCCAGGTAGTTCCTTGCGCCCCGGTTTGCATATTGAAGCTTGCTCCCCCAAAGGCGTTGCCCCCAATGCCATAAAAGGCAGCCAATCCAGTGTAACTATTGTAGCGTAAAGTTCGCAGGTAATTTGCTTGTATCTTCACTTTGTCTACATCCGTTGCATTTTCAACAGACACCACAGACTTAGGTCCTGTGTATTCAAAATTTACTACCTTCTTGTTACCAAAATACTTAAGTCCTGTAGCCAAAGTACCACTGGTGGTCCAGTTGACGGGCATCTTGTTGTATTGCTTTACTGGGGCGCTTTTGTAATCATCGGGAAAGCCGCGCACATTGCGATTCACCGAGCCGGGGTTGAGTGTCCAGCCGTAGCCCACCCACGAAGCCTCCTCTTCAGAGTTGGCTCCACTATGATAAGCCAACGACATAGCGTATCCCCCACCGTCAGGACCGGGAATTTGCAATACAGGCAAGTTATAGGTAAAGTCGCCCGTAAAAGTATTGACCATGTTGGTGGTGGCCACGGGTTCGAAACTTGCAAACTCAGGCGATGAGGGACCAGAGGTAAGGGCAAAAGCTGCCCCGGCAAATATGGTGTCCACCACTATGTTGAACGCCAGAAATAACGACGTTGCCCTTATGATTTTCCGTTTAATTCTCTTGATTTGTTTCCGTTTCATTGTATCACTTTATTTATGCAGGTAGCTTACCTGTGGTATATTGTCTAAGTCGTTTGTATCAAATACAAAATGATGGATTCCTGTTTCAAAAAGTTGATCAGTAAAAGTAATGTCTAGTTTTTTGGCTTTTTTTAAAGCTTGCTGACTGGCTTCATCACCCGCAAACACCAGGTAAATATTGCGCCCTTTGGTAAGGCTATAGGTGTTTTCCATGTTGGCAATTACGGGCTTCATTACTTTGTCACCTGCCTTGAGGCGAATGTACTGCGCCATGTTAAAGTTCATTTCCATTACCCGCTGTTTATAGGCACCATAAGAGTGGGCATCTTTGTATAAAATATCCTGTACCGAGGCCTTGTCTCCTTCACCGCTTAGGGTAAGGTTTAACAAAAAAGTGCGCCCGGTTTTATACTGAGCCAGCAAGCTGTCTACCATCTTGCGGTTTGTGTACTGTCCCCTCAGTTCTTTGCTTACCAATAACTCTGGCGGCAAATACTTCATGCTGAGTCTCACCTGTCCCACGGTTTTCTTTTTTATCAATCCGTGGTTGTCATTGTGCACCCACTGATACAGTGCAGCCTGCGACTTGATTACTTTTTGGCAGCTGGTAAAACAGCACAAACACCCCACCCACGCCATTAGATAAAGTAAATTCCGTTTCATTGTTTGTAACTTTGGTTAAGTGCAGTCAATACTTCTTCTGTAATGTCCAGGGCTTTGTCACCATACATCAGGTTGCCTGCATTGGTAGTACCCAGTACCACACTATAGCCTTTTTCTTTGGCGTATTGCTCTACAAAACTGTTGATCTGTTTAACTGCTCCTCCAAAAAGTTTTTGCTCCTTGCTGGCGGCTTTTTTTTGTATGTTTAACTGGTACCTGTCCAGGTCTGCCCTTCTTCGCTGCATCTCTACCTGTAGCTGCTTGAGCTGTTGATCATTCAAGCTGCTTTTTTGGTGACTGATAAAGTTCATCGTGGCATTTACGCGTTTTTCAAGGGTATCAGCCCCTACTTTCCACGCGGTTAACTGCTTGTTGTATTGCAACCGTGCTTCTTTTACCCCCAGGTACTTATCCATAAGTTCGGCAGAACGTACATAAGCAATCCGATGATTTTGGGTGGGCTTTAGCGCCAGGTAACCAATGACCCCTAGTAAGAGGAGGAGGTTAAAAATAACGAGTATTTGATTTTTCATTTTGAGACAAGTTGTTTTAATGGATCGCTTTATTTAGCCGTAAAGTTTACTTGAAAGGTTTTCCCCTCAGGCGTGTTTACTTTCAATACATACACCTGGTTTCGAGTGCGTTTTTTTCTAAACGCGGCATACTTTCGCAAAGGAATGATGTACTGTCCCTCTGCATCTTTGGCTTTTACTGGCACAATGCGGTGATTGGTAATGCTTTCGCCTTGTTTGTTGGCAATGGTAAATTGAAGCGCCCTTACTTCCTGATGGTTTTGGGCAGCCAGATTGAACCGTAGCTTGTAATCGTTCACTACATAAAACTGTTGACTGTCGGGTTGTTCGGTCAATAGTGTGATGCAAGTAGTAGGGCGGGGTTTTTCAAGTTGAAAGCTATATACTTCGCTGGCTAGTTTGCGGGGAACCGAAGATTCGTTGACACCTACATAATAAGTAGCAGTTACTTGCCAGGCGTATGCTTTGCCCTTGGCAAGGGCAGGCGCCGATGCAGGGTAGGTAAAAGTGGGCAGGCGCAGGTATTTTTTTGTAATCAATGGTGGGTTTGCCTGAATAGCGGCCTGGGGCGATTGTCCTTTCATTGTTTCTACAAGCTTAAACTCATAAGTAGCCGTGTATTTTTGTGGGTACATGGGCATCCAGCTAAACGTAGGAAACGTATGTTGAACGACTTGCTCTTTGGCTGGGAAAACCGGGCGCGGTGCCGATACTGTACCCAGCTGGGCATAAGTAATTTGGGCACACAGCCCTATGAATAATATGATGACAGATAATGATCTCATGGGTATTTTTTTAATCAATCTCACCTAATAATTTGTTCTAATAATGTTGATCCACTAATGGCTCTAAAAGCCGCAAGAGGTGTATACCTGAGATATACCAAAGTTTTGTAGCGTCGATGGACTTTTTTTTAAATCTTTTTTAATTTTTTTTCAAAAACATACATCACTTGTCTCTCTAATGCTTTTTATCACGACAATAAAAAGAGGTTTTGCTGGGGGTAAATGTTATTTATCAGATCAGCAGGGATTATCAAGTCATTCAAAAGCAGGGAGGTGGAAGATTATAAAAAAAATACCATCGTTAAAGAACTGTTAAAGCCTTCATAAAACAAATCTTTGTACCCAACCAACCAGTTATACTTACAAGCAATATTTAGAAAGCATAGAATCAAATTTGAAAAAAATATCGAATATTTTTACGAGATGTTTGGTTTTTAAAAATCGCTGCCATACATTTGCATCATCAGTTCACTTCACGGAGAATTGATTTATTGAGAAGAGGTGAGAGAACAGGCTCCTAGACCCTCTGGCAACCATCATCAACTATTGAGAACGGTGCCAAGTCCTGCCCCAAGTATAATGAATGGGAAAAATAAATTAATTATCATTATGACAACACAGACATTTAAATCTTACGTAAACACTCCACAAACAAACGGAGTACACACATCCAAAAGCGCTCATAGAGCCATCACTCACCATTCAATTTCCACAAATTGTTGTTGTTGTTGCTGTTGTTGGTAAATTCTACCCACACATACCATTCAATGTAGCAAATTACCTTTTAGTTTCTGAGCAACACCTTTGCTAAAAAGTAGGCTACTCCTTACAAATTTTGCTAATTATTTCCCGGTTTTCCAAAACACCGAAACCCTTCCTGCCAAAGGAATAAAGTTTCGCATATTTGGCTATGACAATCATATATAAGAATGGTTGTTTCTCAAATACAATAAACTTATATCAAAAAGTAAGTGTATCAACTTATAAAGTAGATACATCTTACACACTAAAAGCACTGAATACAATGGAACTAAGAACTAGAAATAATACCCAACATATACAGCCAAAAGTTTACATTTTACACGAAAATAATGAGTGGTTTGAGCCTTTGAAAGAAGAATTGGAACTATTGGGGGTGCCCTACGAAAGTTGGTTTATCCACGAAGGGCGCATTGACCTGAGCCAGGCACCACCCGAAGGCATATTTTTTAGTCGAATGAGTGCTTCTTCGCATACCCGTAACCATCGGTTTGCAATAGAGTTTACCGAAACGATTCTGGCTTGGCTAGAAGCCCACGGACGACGGGTGATCAATGGAACGGCGGCTTTGAGGCTGGAAGAAAGCAAGGCCAAACAACATATAGCCCTACAGCAACACGGCATTCAAACTCCTAAAACCTACGTGGTAAGTGGTAAACAAGCGGCGCTGGATGCTGCCCGTAAACTAGGTGATGCCCCTTTTATTGTAAAACCTAACCGTGGCGGCAAGGGTTTGGGGGTGCAATTGTTTCACTCGCTTGAGAGTTTTGAGCTTGCCTTAGACGATTACCTCAATGTATTGGCTTCAGTAGACGGTATTTACCTTATTCAAGAGTATATCAAACCCAAGGGTGGACACATCAACCGGGTAGAGTTTATAAATGGGCAACTTTATTATGCGGTTGAGGTGGACACCTCGCAAGGGTTTGAGCTTTGCCCTGCCGATGCTTGCAACAACCGGGCACTGGACAATAGTGAAGCACCCAAAGAAAAGTTTAGAATCATAGACAATTACCAGCACCCTTACCTGGCGCGTTTCGAGCAGTTTTTACAAACCAATCAGGTAGAGGTAGCTTCTATAGAGTACCTGCAGGCAGCAGACGGAGAAATATATGTATACGATATTAACACGAACACTAATTATAATTGGAGGGCTGAACAAAAGTCTACCAGCGGAGCGTTGAAGGGCACCCGCAAACTGGCGGAGTTTTTATTTGATGAATGGAGCGAAATCAAACAACCTCAGTTGGCGACAAGCTTTTAGCGGCAAGCGACAAGTAGTGTGTTTGACTAGCCACAAGCTTTTAGCAGCAAGCGACAAGTAGCTCGAATCAGCTATGGACTACCGACTAAATACTATGGACTATTGAAAACACTATAGATACAATTTATTCAGGAACACTATCAAATAATGAACATTATAACACGTATGAACACAGCGGTGCACAACCCGGCTTAGGCTGGGCTGCACTGATCAAACACTATGACATAAACCATCAGTTTTCAGGGTGATACTTCTATCTACCGATTTTATAAACCGCTAAAAATCAGTGTTCTATAAAATCGGTAATAGGCTTGAAAAGCAGCTTGTCGCTAAAAGCTTGAGGCTGTAGAGGCTATCGACTGAATACTGTGGACTATGAACACTCATCCAGATACCCGTTAGCATTGTACTATTCCTATGATAGAGTTTAGAGTTTAACTTTTGATTAGATGGAATGTAGAAAGTCAATGAACAAAACTGAGCGGTTTTATCGCTCAGTTTTTTTTTGTTAGTGCCATAAAAAACACCCGAAGAATGGTTTCGGGTGTGGATAAATACACTTTAATCATTGGCCTTGTCTATCATTTGCAATATTTGTTCGATCGACTCCAGTGCCTTAGGATCAATTGCTTCTTGTTTTTCTTTTATTACCTTACGCAACTCTTCGGTGTTACTACCATGTTTCATAAGTTCCATCTTTGTATCTTTCTTAATCAGTCCCTCATATACTACATCATAAAGCTTGGCAAGCAAGCTTTGTTTGGTATCGTGTTTATCGATGTCCATTTTTGGCTTGATGCCATCTAGTTTTCCATCTTTGCTTGATTGCGTTTCTTCATTTACTATAGATTCCATCACCTTCATTTGTTCTTTTTGTGACAGTCCTTGGAAGTAAGAGTCTTTGCCTGGAGACTGAGGTTTGAGCCCATGTTTTATTTGCCAGGTATAATAAATATCCTGACGCATGTTTTCTTTATTCATAATCTCATTTCGGCAATTATTCCATAGGTAAAGAATTTTTTGTTTAAGCTTAAAAGGATTCTCTTGATTATACTTGGGCTTGTCTTTTTGCTCCCTCAACCATTGGGCAAACAATTGTTTACCCAAGGTATATACCATAGCTCCAAATACTCCTACATGTGGGTTGTTTTCTCTTCTACCATCGCGAAGCTGTTCTGGAAAATCTTGTACCCCAAAATCCACATTACTTGTACCTTTCTGGCTGGTAGGGTTGCCATGTTCCACACTGTGCATTCCCATTTGAGGGCTTTCTTTCCTATTTTCCTGAGCTATTCCTACATTAGGAATATAACCTTGCATAGTGTCAGGCATTTCTTCTAATACATCAACTGTGTCTTTTCCTCGTAAGTTTTGTACTTTTTCGGTGGTATAAGGTCCCGCTGTTTTAAGTTTGCTATCTAATGGAGTAATGGAAGGTAAACCATAGTGAGACAAGTAGCCGATAGAAAAGCTATTTTCAGGTATAGAAATATCTGAAGGAGACTGCCCCCCATGTTTTTTTACCATCATTTTGAAATAAGCAATGGCTTGCGCTCTTACTTGATCCATTGTAAATACACCGCCTACTTGTGCAATATTAGACTGCTTCGTAGGCACTTTATCCATCTTAGTAGGTAAATAGCTCGATGGTGTTTCAAAGCTTCCGTGCCCTTGCAGGTGAAAAACCTTGGTATCTTCCAACGACAATTTTTTCTTCATGTGCTGAGAGCCTTGACCTACTCTTTTGGTTGGCTTTTTAGGGTCGAAACCATATAGCATGGTATTGGGCTTGTCATTCCCTTTCACCATATTTCCCATGCCTGCTATACCATCTCTTATTTCACTATTATAATACTCCCAATCTCCTTCCAGTTTTTTAATTTCATTTTTTAAATACAATTGATGCAATATTTTATCTCCTTCAAAATGGTGATTTTGAATGTATTCTTGCTTCTCTTGTTTATGTTTATCTGATGATTTACTCTTTTTTTGCTTTTTTTCTCTTGTGAGCGCTTTTTTAATTTTAGAATCATAATCGCCAATTTTCTTAGCATACGCTCTTAAATCCTTTTCGTATTGATTAACAGTCTCTTTAGGTAAAGAAAAATCCTCTTCAAGTGATCGCAAAATCTCGCCTCTTTTTCGGGCATCACCCAAATACCCAGTGCGAGAAAGGCGTTTACCTCCTTTTTTAGGTAGTTTTGATTGTATGCTCTTATAACCTCTTTCACTGTCTTCGTGAGACAGGTTTAAACCTTGTTCATCCAAATGATACAAAAAACCCATTGCATCCTCTAATTTAGATACCTTTTCAAGGTTTTTACTCATTTTTTCGTATTCAAGTTCACCCCACTTTATGCCTTGACTATCTGTTTCCTGCTGTCCAAGCCCATCTATCATAAAGTTCTGATTACTTGATTCATACACAGGCTCATCATCAAAAACGGTTCTAAACTGCTTTTCAAGCTCCTTTTGCCCCACAAACTTCTCATCGACAAAGTGTTCATTAATGTCAAATACAGAGTTTTTACGGAATAATTTAGTAAACTTTGGATCTTGATTTTGACGCTTTAAGTCTTCATCCTTATCAAACCTTGATTTATCTTCACCAAACACTTTCCAACCTATTCTCTCTATATCTTTTTTGCTGATCTGTCCTGTATCCTCCATATGGTAGTACCACTTTTCAAATCGAACAGGGTCTTTGCTTAATTTTGCCTTTGAGAAACTGGTAAGCCCTCCCTTATGTTGCAGTTGCTTGGCTATAAACTGGGCCATTTCTTCAGACATTTTTACTGCATTATCATATACAAAGTAGCCCTGCACAGGTGCCCCCTGCTGGGTATTCCCCACTGACGACTTCATGCCACCACCTTGCTTCAACTGAGCAGGTTTCATACTCATTGCCTGGTCGCCAATGTCGTCCGCTTCTTTCTCTAGTTGAGGGTCGTTGTTAATACCTACGCCATTGTTGCCCTGAATGGTGGGTTGTACCCGCCCTTGAGCTTGTTGCCCTATGTGGGCAAGTTCGTGTCCCAAGTGCTTTTCTTTACCAGGGGCTATCTCTACGGTGTTGCCTTGGGCGTAGGCTTCTGCCTTAAGCTGGGCAGGTTTGCTAGAGTTATAGTTTACCTTGGCTTGGGTTACATCTACCCCCATGATATTGCTCACGTTGGTTTTTACCTGTGCCTCGTTTACATTGCCGCTGCTCTTGCCATTGCTCGTATTGCGCTGTATAGGGCGTTGTTTTGCCTGAAGGGTAGGTCTTTGCCCCTCTTTACTTTGAATGGGAGGCATTCCACTTTGCTTGGTTGGTATAGGAGACTGACTGCCTTGTTTGCTTTGAATGGGAGGCAAATCACTTTGTGGAGAACGTATAGCCTGGGCTAGTTTGTTTTGAATCACCTCTGGCGACTCTTTTTTCTGCACAGTAGGTTGATCTTGTACTTGTTGCTGATTTTGATCGGCTTCGTTGCCTTGTTGTATCTTGGACATAAATGTTGTGATTACTTCTACGGGTTATAGAAGCAAAAGCAGGGAAGCACTTCTTTGTAACTAAGACTTGCGGCTTTTTTTTCAATGAAAAAGAAGAAACTTGATAGAGTGATATTAATTATTGCAGAAGGTAAAAAAGGATTGCCAGATGGAATAAAATTAAGGGTTTCTTATTGGGATACACTTTTCCAAAAATAAGGGCTAATGATCAACAGCTTATACAACAAAGGGCTGATAACAGTTTGTTGTCAACCCTTTGTTGCTTTTTATTTTACCAAAAAATATAATTACATCCCAAAGTCAATAGAGACTTCTTTGATAACGGCTTCTTTCTCTGCAACTATCTCTTCGGAGTTGCTCACGGTGTCTGCTTCGTACACTGTCTCATTGGCATCGCCTTCGCCAAACGCATTGCGGGTATCTTCGCTTATATCTATTTTTACTATGCACATAATATTCAATGTTTTAATTGGGTAATTGCTTGTTTTTAAAACACCTTGAAGCGATTAAAAGTTCATTCAGCGCTTTCTGGGCGTGGTTTTCTTTTTAGTATTCGTTTTTTTTCGTGCAGTAGTTTTTTTAGGGGTTGGTTTAGGTCGGCGCCTGCCCAAACGGCTGGCAATAAACAACAGCAAAGGAATTACCAGCGAACCCATAATCCACTCCTTATTATTGTTAAAAAACGTCACCCAGCGCTTGGTTTCGGTGGTTACTACCTGTACGCTTTTGTCCAATACGGGCAAATCTTTGTTATAATCACCTTTGCGCACAATCACCTTCAGGTGCAAGTCAAGCTTGCCATCTTTAAGCGGGGTTACGTCCCACTCCCATAGGGTATACCCTCTCCGGCTTACTGCCTGAATCTCAGAACTATGTTTCAGTACTTCAAAGTCGTGTGGGCTGGCAATCAGCTTTACCCCCATGGCGCTTCCAACCTTTATTTCCTGTATTTTTACCTTTTGCGAGCCACGCACATTTTTTACTATAGTAATGCGGTTTTGCCCACGCGAAAGTCTTACTTCAATGCGTTGTTTTTTGCCTACCCGCATCGAGTCTGGAATGTTATGTAAAAGTGTTCCATCCGACAAATCGTCTGATTGAGAAGTTCTTCTGGCATTGGGGCGATTTTTATCGTGTTTACGCTTATCGGCGCAAGCCGTCATCATACCAACAAGCAACATGAGTAAAAATAGTTTGACAACAAAAGTGCTGTTCATCATCGGCAAATCATAAAATTGAACATTTACTTTACAAAGTTAAAGGTAATTCTAACAATATAAACAAATGAGACTTCAATGTCACATTATTTTAGCAAAGCTTGGGCTTTGGTTTCATAAGCCTCCAGGTCGGTCAAGTGTTTGGTAAGTTTGCGTGCTTTAGCAAAATCATCTAAAGCCTTTTGTGCAGCGCCTTTTTTGAGATAATATACTCCTCTGGCAAAATACGCCCATCCACTTTTGTCGTCATACTTGAGCGCCTCTTCTATGTCTTTCCAGCTTTTGTCCAGCTGATTACTTTCGGCGTATAGCCAGGCCCGGTTCCCCAAAATGTATGCTTCTACCACATTTATTTCCAATGCTTTGCCTAACTGAACAAAAGCTGCCATAGTATCGCCTTGTGCGGCTTTTACCAAGCCCAAATTGGCATAAGCCAAATCTTGACGCTTGTTGAGCTCTATAGCCTTTTGCAAATCTTTGGCGGCAGCCTCATACTTTTTTACTTTATACAGCAAATACCCCCTACTACCCAAAGCATCTGAGTTATTGGGCTCAAGCCCGATTACTTTGTCTAAATCTTTGATGGCATCATCGTACCTTTTCAACTGCATGTAGGTAGTAGCACGGCGAAAAAACACGTAACTAGAGTCTTGGTATTGAGCGACCACCACATTGTAGTCGGCAAGGGCACCCGAAAGATCGTCGCTGGCAAAACGTGCATTGGCTCGGTTATAATAAGCATCCATGAGTACAGAATCGAGGGCAATGGCTTTATTATAATGATGGATCGCCCTGGAGTAGTTTCCCATATTGAATAAGGCGATGCCTAAGTTGTTATAAATCTCCGAAAACGAACTGTCCCGCTTAATTCCCTCGGTATAATAGTAAATGGCTTGCTTATACTGCTGTTTCTTCAGGTTGACATTCCCTTTCAGGAAAAGGTTTACCATACCTTGGTCGTATTTTGATGACTGACAGGCACAAAATGTGGTGGCTACGACTACGCCAAATAAAAGGTTACATAGTTTCTTTTGGATGTTCATATTACGTGTAACTTTATACAATAATTTTAACTATTCATTAGTTATTCAACTGTTGAGTGCACAAAACAAACAACAGGGTATCACATTTAATAAGCGGCATTTACGCACAAATAAGCGGCATTTATAGCAGGTTTTCTACTAATTTGATCTAAAAGTTCTTTTTATAGTAACTTTTGCAACACATTATTTTAATTTATCAAATTAGTGTACTATATTTGCTTAAAATAAGTCAATATTTTCATTTTTTATTCCACAGAGGTAAGGATTAATACGATGGCAAACACTGATAACAAAAAATTGATGAAAGATTTAGAGTCAGCAATCAAAGAGCTTAAAGCTGTTCACAAAAACAGAGAAGCTATCTTGAATGAGTTGACTACTAAAACCAAAAAAGACGGTAAATAAGTACCCTCTTTTATTTAATCATTAGGTATAGGCAACAGCTGTATCATAGAACTGCTGTGCCCTAAACACAACAAATATTCTACAAATTACTATCAATGCTTACCATCCTCCAAATGTTAAGCATTTCTTTTTTATAACCCTCCCCTTTTTTCTTCTTTACACTCACTCTTTCTCACCCCTACATTTTATACATATTGCATTCAGGCAACCATTCTTTCAATTGATGTTTCTCAGCCAGAGATAAAGGGTTGTTTGCCAGATAAATTTCTTTGAGATTTGTAAGTTTACGCAATACTGCCGGCAGCCGAACAAACTGATTGTTACGCAAAATTAGCTTTCGCAAATTAGACAAATCAGCCAAAGTTGCAGGCAAATCAGTCAATTGATTGTGGGCAAGGTCTAGTCGAACAAGTGATTGAAGGTGACCCAATGAATCGGGCAAGCCATGAAGGTGGTTGTGCCCCAGGTTTAAGCTACGTAACTGGGTCAGTTGACCCAAACTTTTGGGCAACTTTAGCAAACGGTTATTGAACAAGCTCAAATAAGCTAGTTTATGCAACTGTCCTATTTCTTCGGGCAAGTATTCTAAGCGCACATGATTCAAAGACAAATTTATTAAGTTCTGTAAACGATTGATTTGAGCAGGCAATACAGGCAATGTATTGTGTGAAAAGATCAACTCAGTCAATTGATGCATTTGGGTAATAATAAGCGGGAAGTTCTGAAAATTGTTTTCGTAAATACTCAATGATTTGAGCTGTTTCAGTTCAATCATTTCGTCGGGTAGGTGGCCTAACTGGTTTTGCTGGAAGGTAAGTTGACTTAAGTGCTTTAGTTGCCCTATAGCGGCGGGAATAGTACCTATGGGATGATTGACAATTGATAAAGTGCGCTGGTTGAACCTGATAATATGCGAAGCCTTTAACTGATGGAGGTCTTTATACACAAAACATTGATAAAGCTCCAGGTAATTATTCACCAAAGGTTGAAACTCAGGCTTGCCCAACGCTATTTGCAGGGCAAGCTCTACATTGGCTATTTCAGCAGAACCCAAAAGTTGTAAAAAATGATCTTGTGCTGTCATTTTTGTTGAGTCAGTCAACGAGAGTTTTGTTAGATGATGTACCTTTTAAAGTTGGCTTATTGCAAGGATATGTGTTATTCATTCTTATAATTGCAAATATAACACCCAACAAAAACCTAAGAAACTCCTTCTATAGACTAGTTTTGCGCCCATTATCAATTTTCAACTCGTTTTACACTAATTCAAACGTGGGTCAGTCGGATAGTGCGACATCACCTTGTACTTGCCCCCCATTCTACGCAAAACACCTCGCCAAAACTGATCAGGCTCGGTATCAAAAATAAACTTAGCGTCTGAGGCACTCACCACCCAAGAGTTTTGCCCCAACTCCTGGTCTAGTTGTTCTTCGCCCCAACCCGAATATCCCAGAAAAAAACGAATGTCTTGCTCTTGCAATTTACCTACCCTCAAATATGCCTTGAGTTGTTCATAGTCGCCCCCCCAAAAAATGCCTTTGGCTATTTCTACAGTATTGTCAAACAAGTCGGGGGTACGATGAATAAAATGTAGGGTGTCTTGTTGGACAGGACCGCCAACAAATAAGGGAACATCTTCCAGGATATCTTCTTCCAGCACATCTTTAAGGCTTACATTGGCTTTTTGGTTCAACACAAAACCAAAAGAACCTTTGTCGTTGTGCTCACAGAGCAGTACTACACTCCTCTCGAAGTTTCGATCACCAAGAAATGGCTCTGCAATGAGCAAGTCTCCTTTTTTGACTGATTGTTTTGACATAGATTGTTTCTTTATATGAAAAATAAAAGTCTTTAATTCCTACATAAATTTTTCAGGTATGCGCTTGCGATTGATCAATTTGGTATACTTTATCAAAGCTGTTTTGTCTGGTAAGCTCATTCGACTTAGTTTTGCGCCTTTGTCTTATGGAATAGACAAAAATAAATTATTATATCATTCTGGTTTGCATAATAATAAATCGCAATATCTTATACTATGAAAACGGAAACCTTTCGAGAAAAGATTAGTTTTTACCAACAACGTTTCAGCTATCAACCACCCCAAATTCAAGCCCCGCTTGCCCCTCAAACTCAACTGGTAGTAGTCATTCCTTGCTACGACGAACCCGACCTTACAGGCACGCTGGAGTCTTTGGCTGCCTGCCAACCACCACAAGCCCCGGTAGAAGTGATTGTAGTGGTCAATCAGGGAGTAAATGCCCCTGAACATAGCATTGCCCAAAACCAACAAACTGTAGCTCTAGCCAACGAGTGGATAGCCACAAATCATCCAGAATGGCTTACAGTGCACGTCATAACAGCGTACGATTTGCCAAAAAAATCGGCTGGGGTAGGGCTTGCCCGCAAAATAGGTATGGACGAGGCTTTGTACCGCTTGGGGGCTATAGGCATCAACGGGGGCATTGTATGCCTCGATGCCGACTGTAGGGTGGCACCCAACTATTTAGTAGCACTTGAGCAAGCCTTTGCCCAAGGCATTCAGTCGGCATCTATCTATTTTGAGCACCGCCCCGATGTATCAGAAACCTTGCAAGAAGGCATTGTACAATACGAACTGTTTTTGCGTTATTATGTGGCTGCTTTACGCTTGGCGGGGTTTCCTTATGCCTATCACACTATAGGCTCTAGTATGGCAGTCCGCGCTCATATCTATGCCCTTTCGGGCGGAATGAACCGTCGTAAGGCAGGAGAAGATTTTTATTTTTTGCACAAAATAGCGCCTTTGGGCAAATATTATGAAATAAATCAAACTACAGTATACCCTTCGTCACGTACCTCGCACCGTGTACCCTTTGGAACGGGCAAAGCCCAACAAAAATGGATAGACCAGTCCCAGAAAATATTGTTTACTTATGCCCCACAAACTTTTGTTGACCTCAAAGCTTTTTTGGAGAGCAGTCCGCAGCTTTTTGAGCAAAACGAGGCTTCACTGAAGGCTTTGCATGAGGGTTTTCCAGCAAGCATTCAGGCGTTTTTTGGTTGGGAAGAATTTGTTACCCAAGTGCAAGACATCCGTCAAAAAACGGCTACTATAGGCAGTTTCCTCAAGCGTTGGTTTCATTGGCTCGATGGCTTGAAAATTCTCAAATATGTGCATTTTGCCCGCGATCATTACTACCCTGAAGTAGCTATTCACGAAGCAAGCCTCCAATTACTTAGCATGCTTGGTCACCCTTCTCCGGCTTCTACTAATGCCAAAGTTTTATTGGAAACTTACCGCGCTATAGACAAAGGTCATCAGGGAATGGTGGAGTTTTTTTAGGCCTGGTCTTTAGCAAAGTCGACCAAGAGAGCGAAGAACAATCGCAGAGTTTTGAATAAGCATTGTATTGGTCACGGCAAGCCTAAGACCAATACGGAGGTGGTTATTTGGGTTGGTTGAACTTCCAACTTTGCCGTAAAAACTAACGGATATTGAATCAAAAAGAACCCAAACCCCCAGCGCTTGGTCTTTAGCGAAGCAGACCAAGAGAGCGAAGAACAATCGCAGAGTTTTGAATAAGCATTGTATTGGTCACGGCAGGCCTAAGACCAATACAGAGGAGGTTGTTTGGGTTGGTTGAACTTCGCCGTAAAAACTAACGGATATTGAATCAAAAAGAACCCAAACCCCCAGCACTTGGTCTTTAGCGAAGCAGACCAAGAGAGCGAAGAACGATCGCAAAGTTTTGAATAAGCATTGTATTGGTCACGGCAGGCCTAAGACCAATACAGAGGAGGTTGTTTGGGTTGGTTGAACTTCCAAACTCTTGGTCTTTAGCGAAGCAGACCAAGAGAGCGAAGAACGATCGCAAAGTTTTGAATAAGCATTGTATTGGTCACGGCAGGCCTAAGACCAATACAGAGGAGGTTGTTTGGGTTGGTTAGTCATCGTGTTGAAAAGAATCCAAAACCTCAGCTATTGGTCTTTAGCGAAGCCGACCAAGAAAGCGAAGAACAATCGCAGAGTTTTGAATAAGCATTGTATTGGTCACGGCAGGCCTAAGACCAATACAGAGGAGGTTGTTTGGGTTGGTTAGTCATCGTGTTGAAAAGAACCCCAAGCCTCAGCGCTTGGTCTTTAGCGAAGCAGACCAAGAGAGCGAAGAACGATCGCAAAGTTTTGAATAAGCATTGTATTGGTCACGGCAGGCCTAAGACCAATACAGAGGGGGTTGTTTGGGTTGGTTGAACTTCCAAACTCTTGGTCTTTAGCGAAGCCGACCAAGAGAGCGAAGAACGATCGCAGAGTTTTGAATAAGCATTGTATTGGTCACGGCAAGCCTAAGACCAATACAGAGGAGGTTGTTTGGGTTGGTTGAACTTCCAAACTCTTGGTCTTTAGCGAAGTCGGCCAAGAGAGCGAAGAACGATCGCAAAGTTTTGAATAAGCATTGTATTGGTCACGGCAGGCCTAAGACCAATACAGAGGAGGTTGTTTGGGTTGGTTGAACTTCCAAACTCTTGGTCTTTAGCGAAGCAGACCAAGAGAGCGAAGAACGATCGCAGAGTTTTGAATAAGCATTGTATTGGTCACGGCAAGCCTAAGACCAATACAGAGGAGGTTGTTTGGGTTGGTTGAACTTCCAAACTCTTGGTCTTTAGCGAAGCAGACCAAGAGAGCGAAGAATGATCGTATCAGATAAAATAACCTTAACTTTTTTAGGGCTTAATTATATTATTCAAATACCTCCATATAGTGAGATAAAAAGTTATACGTATCATCATCATATTCATAAAACCTATAAGAGCTATAAAGATACTCATCCAATGAGTTTGCTAACATCCACTTTCCCTGAAAAGGGTTATTATGTATATAATCTAACTTTTGTTCTATAACCTCCCTAGAATCATACAAGGCATTTCTGGATTGTTTTTGCCAAAACTGATATTTTCTATCAGAAGTTTTTACTTTGAAAAAGCTCAATACTTCTGGGTGGTATTTTTTCAAGTCCTGAGATATTTTTTGTGCAGTAAATTTAAGAAAGTCTCTTTGCACTTCTTTTAACTTATGGGGTGGTTGTATTTTCCATAATATATGGATATGGTTAGGCATAATAACAAAACCATATATTTTTGCTCGTTTTTTTGTAACCAAAAAATCAAGGCTTTTAATAATGAGGTTTTTATACTTCTCAGGAGATAAAAGGTTTTTCCACCGTAAAACAGTGGCTGTAAAAAATCCAATGTAGTGATGCTCTGGAAAATCTTCGTCCATAGGTATACTGTTTTGAAAGAATATTATGATTATAGACGTGAAGAAATAAAAATCGGCTACTTTCAGTTCTTGATCTTAAGTAATCAGGTCAAGAGATAGCAAAGTTTTGAATAAGCATTGTATTGGTCACGGCAAGCCTAAGACCAATACGGAGGTGGTTATTTGGGTGGATTGAACTTCGCCGTAAAAACTAACAGATATTGAATCAAAAAGAACCCAAGCCTCAGCTCTTGGTCTTTAGCGAAGCCGACCAAGAGAGTGAAGAACGATCGCAAAGTTTTGAATAAACATTGTATTGGTCACGGCAGGCCTAAGACCAATACGGAGGTGGTTGTTCGAGTGGGTTAGCCGTTGTGATGAAGACAGAAAGTTCACTCAATATCCCCCTACGCTCAAAAATGAACATGGGGGTTATAAGTAGGTTATTTTCTAAACAACTATCCATTATCATTAGATTCGTGCCAGCTTATATCACCCTCAAGTTCATCAAGCCTACCACTTAACAGCCCTCCTTTCAATGTACTTAACTGCTTTTTGGAAATCACTACTTTCTTAAACTTCTTGATTTTACTTTTCATAATCATGCATTTTATGGTAAAAAAAACCTGATTGAACCCTTTTTGAGTTCATACATACAATTTACGAAGAAAATTTCAATATGTCTGAATAAGTAGCTTGAACACCCCTATGCTCAAAGTTTTTTCAGGCTTGGTGGGGTTATTTTGTTACATCAAACTTCAGTGTTGTTGAACATTCTTCCATCAACTCTTGGTCTTAAACGAAACTAACCCAGAGAGTGAGTAACGATGGCAACAATTAAGATTTTATATCAAAACAAAGCCCCCACTTTCACAAAAATGAAAATAGGGGCGTTTATATTTTAGGCAAAACCTAATACCCGACTAAGCTCCACAAGAATCGCAATCTGGATCGTCGATCGAGCAGTTTTGTCCTTCTACATTGTACTCTTCCGATACACTACCATTCTGATGGGCAGACGCTGAGGCGGTAGTAGCTACTAAATCCGCCTGCCCATTAATCTTTCCCTTGCTTTCCTCCTGATACTTTTTCTCTACGGTAAACTGGATAGCCTTGGCAGCTGCCTTGGTGCGTAGGTAATAAGTACCGGTTTTTAAGCCCTTTTTCCAGGCGTAAAAGTGCATAGAAGTAAGCTTACCAAAAGTAGGGTTTTCCATATGAATGTTCAAGCTCTGACTTTGACAGATAAAAGCACCACGGTCGGCTGCCATATCTACAACATCCTTTTGTTTGATTTCCCACACAGTTTTATAAATATCTTTCAGGTTTTGTGGAATCTCTGGAATGTTTTGTACCGAACCATTGGCTGCCTTGATACGGTTTTCCATATCTCCGCCCCATAAGTTCAACTCTACCAAATCGTTCAGCAGGTGCTTGTTTACTACCACAAACTCGCCCGAAAGTACACGACGCGTATAAATGTTAGAAGTATAAGGTTCAAAACACTCATTGTTGCCCAAAATCTGCGAGGTAGAAGCAGTAGGCATAGGTGCCAACAATAGCGAGTTGCGTGCTCCGTGTTTTTTCACGTCTTTGCGTAAGGCTTGCCAATCCCAACGACCCGATTCTGGTTTCACGCCCCACATATCAAACTGAAAAATACCCTCAGAAACAGGTGAACCTTTATAGCTTTCATACGCCCCCTCTTTTTGAGCAAGCTCCATAGAGGCAGTCATAGAGGCAAAATAAATGGTCTCGAAAATATCTTTGTTCAAGCCTTTAGCTTCCTCAGAGTCAAACGGCATACGCAACATCATAAACGTGTCGGCAAGTCCTTGTACTCCAATGCCAATTGGGCGGTGACGCAAGTTAGAATTTTCGGCTTCTTTTACCGGATAATAGTTAATGTCAATGATGCGGTTCAGGTTGCGGGTTACTACCTGAGTTACTTCATATAGTTTTTGGTGGTCAAACTTGCCATCTATCACAAACTTAGGCAGGGCAATAGAAGCCAGGTTACACACAGCTACCTCGTCTTTGCTGGTGTATTCCATAATCTCGGTACACAAGTTACTGCTCTTGATCGTTCCCAGGTTTTTCTGGTTCGACTTTTCGTTGGCAGCATCTTTATACAACATATAAGGCGTACCCGTTTCAATTTGTGATTCAAGAATTTTAAACCATAAATCTTGCGCTTTGATCACCTTGCGTGCTCTGCCCTCAAGCTCATATTGTTCGTATAATTTTTCAAATTCTTCTCCGTAAACTTCGTGCAGGCCGGGAGCTTCATTGGGGCAAAACAATGACCAGGTGTCGTCGTTTTCTACGCGTTTCATAAACAAGTCAGACAACCACATGGCATAAAACAAGTCGCGGGCTCTTAACTCTTCTTTTCCGTGGTTCTTTTTCAAGTCTAAAAACTCGAAAATATCGGCGTGCCAGGGTTCCAGGTAAATCGCAAAAGCCCCTTTACGCTTTCCACCGCCTTGGTCTACATAACGAGCCGTGTCGTTAAAAACCTTCAACATAGGAATCACTCCGTTAGAGGTGCCATTGGTGCCCTTGATATAAGAGCCCGTAGCGCGCACATTATGAATAGAGAGGCCAATGCCTCCCGCCGATTGCGAGATTTTGGCGCACTGTTTCAAGGTATCATAAATGCCCTCAATGCTATCGTCTTGCATAGTAAGCAAGAAACAGCTGCTCAGTTGAGGCTTGGGAGTACCTGCATTAAACAAAGTAGGGGTGGCATGGGTAAACCACTTGCCCGACAACAGTTCATACGTTTCCAGTACTTTGTCTACATCTTCGCCATGAATGCCTACTGCCACCCTCATGAGCATGTGCTGAGGGCGCTCCACTACTTGACCATCCATTTTTAGCAAATAAGAACGCTCCAGGGTTTTAAACCCAAAGTAGTCGTAGTTGTAGTCACGGTCATAGATAATAGAGGAATCCAGCACAGCGGCATTTTTTTGAATTGCTGCGTGGGTTTCGTCTGAGATAAGCCCGGCTTTTTCTCCAGTTTTTGGGTCGATATATTCATAAAGTTCTTTCATAGTTTTTGAAAAAACTTTAGAAGTAGTTTTATGAAGGTTAGAAATAGCTATGCGAGCTGCCAAAATCGCATAATCAGGGTGCTTAATTGCCATAGTAGCGGCGGTTTCAGCGGCCAGGTTATCCAACTCTATCGTAGTCACTCCATCATAAATTCCAGTGATTACTTTTTTGGCTACCTCTACCGGCTGCACATAGTCGCGCGCCAGGCTATATGACAACTTCTCAATACGTGCCGTAATTTTATCAAATCTTACAGACTCGCGTCTGCCATCGCGTTTAATTACTTGCATATGTTCGCCTCTTTATTTGGGTATATCGGTTTAAAAATCTTTTATAAGTTACGATTAAAAAGCTAAATTCACAAGCAAAAGCTCCCTTTCGCTAAAGTAACATTAGCAGAATTATCTGATAACTATCTAGTTTTCAGTATGAAAAAAACATCAAAAAAATGTGAATTTTACATCAGTTCTTCCCGTCGGTTTTTACAAACATCGAGAATATTATTTGGTATAATCAGGAGAGTACATACTAACTAATTGGTTATTAGTCAGTTATTTTTACAATCAACATAACTAGCTGATAATGAGAATTATATATTTGAGTATCTGGTTCTTTTATTGAATGCTTACCTGTGTACCTTTGCTTGTATATTTAACAATCGCTCTCCCCATCTTTGCAAATTTGAAGGTCACATTTTGTAAGTATTGAGAATGATTTTATGTGTGCATCAACAGATGTGCTTAAGAAATCTCAGTATTCAAAAACTACTCCAGAAGTCTAAAGCTATCCATTTGAGCAAACCATTCTCAGGTTGTTTTCAAACTAAACTTAAACTTACAAAAAAGCCCTTGTAACCGACAAGTTTTCGTAATTTTTTTCGATGTTAAAACTTAACATTTAAAGCCCGAATAAACGTATTTTTCCACGCAAAAGGCAGCGAATTGCCTGATAGCCAAAGCATATCTCATGAGGTGAAGTGAGAAAGGAGATGGTCATAAAAAAATAACTTGTTTTTTTAAAAAAAATAGGGGGTTCACGGATTGACCCAACCAAAAAAAGCTTCGCTAAATTTTCTCTTTTTCTTAAGTTGACTTTTTACCAACAAAAAAAAATATAAAGCCCCTGTACCTCCACTGATTTTAGCAGGTAGAGGCAAGTAAGGTAAAGTCATGGTTTTTCACAAATATGCTACTAGAGTTTTTTAACTACACGCTTTTGGCGTAATAAAAATTTACGCAGTTTTGTTTTCGGAACACAAATAAGTAGATTTTGAGCGTTAAAACACTCAAACAAACGCTACCAAAATAGTATACACTTTGATATGAAACAGTTGAACATGAAAAAACAAACTATACTCAGATTCCCGCTTGGAGGAGTATTATGGCTGCTGCTGATGCTTTGCGCCCCTGTATGCGCTCAAGACAATATAGGCACCGTAAACTTTGACCAGGACAGCTTGGCAAAGAAATCTTATTGTGTTGCGGGCGACTGCCCTTATTATACCATCCAGATTAATTACCCCAAGTTTTTGGAAAATAATTATCCAGTGTTGGCTAAATCACTGAATAAAAAGGTGAAAAACCTGCTTTATGGGCACGTGCAATCATTTTTAGAAAAGGTACAAAAAGCCTACAAAGCTCAACCTGAACAATATAGCAAGAGTGCTTCTACCCTTTTGGGTAATTTTGAGATGAAGAGTAGCCAGGACAATCTGCTATCATTCAAAATTATTGTGCAAGAGGTAGTCCCTTTGATCGCGGGTTACCCGAAAAAACACGAGCATACTTTCAATTATGATATTATACAAGGCAGTGAGTTGGGAGATGGTGAGGTAAGTGTAAACGAGGTAAAACAACGCAAACAACATTTGGCAAAACGTCGCGAAAACCTAATAAAATTGTGTAAGAGGTATCGCCTTGACCGTGATGACTTTAAACGCTGGAACGGGGTGGCAGCCAACAATAAAATTTACGCCAACCAGTACTACTATGTAACACCACCCATTGTGCGCGCAAAGTACCTGGCTCAGGAAGGCGACGGGCTTTTTCAGATTTGTCGTAAATTTGAGATTCACGTTACCGAGTTTATGCGCTGGAATCAACTTGAGAAAGATGCCCGCCTTTTGGTAGAGAAAGCTTATTATGTAAGCCCACCACCCGCCACCCAAATCGTAGAAAAACCTCAGGTAGCGGTAGTAAATGACATCAAAGAAAAAGAAGAAGTAAAAGAAGTTCAAAAGGTAAAAACCTACAAGGCTAAAAGAGGTGATACTGTATCGGAGATTTGTGCAAAGTTTAATATTTCTGCTGCAGATTTTCGCCGTTGGAACCGTTTGGGACGCAGGTCAAAAATTTATGCAGGAAAAACCTATTATGTACAAAAACCTGTACAAACCATTGCCCAAAGCAAAAATGGTCAGTACAAGGTGCGCCGTGGCGACACAGTTTCAGAGATTTGTGTAAAGTTTGGCATCAACAGTGCTGATTTTCGTCGATGGAATAAGCTTCAACGAAAAGACAAAATTTATGCAGGAAAAACCTATTACATAACTGCTCCTAAAGGCACAAGCGCTCCTACTAAAAAGGATAAACTCAAAAAAAATGATGAAATTGTAGTTACTTATATTGCCAAAACCGGCGATACGGTTGCCTTGGTTTGTAAGAAGCACAAAATTACTGAAGCCCAGTTTCGTCGCTGGAACAAGCTCCGAAGAAATACGCGCTTAAAGGCTGGCAAGACATATTATGTGTTTAGCCCTGAGGATTAAATATTTATCTGATCACACCACCACCCTCATCTGGCACGATGGGGGCTGGTGTAATTACTGAAAGTTTGCTTAAGGGCTATTCTTCATTGATGCCTGCCTGAGGCAATCCCACCTTCTCCCCTCCTTATTTTTTGGTACCCCAAATATACTGAACCATCATTACAAAGAGCGAGTTATCAAACCTAACTTTCAGGTTGTATGAGGCAAAATGAAGAATTTTGTTTAATAACTTCAATTATGTTAACCATAGAGTTATATTTTAAGCAAAATTACAATTCATGGGGCTTGTTTTTTTCGATTCTGACTATATTGGAAATCATTTTTGAACTTACCCTTGGCGGTAGGTATATTACTAAAAAAACAAATCAACTATATGACTATCAACGGAAAAGTAGTATTTCAACATTTAGGACCTGGTTTTTGGGGTATCATAGGCAACGATGATAAAAAATGGCGTCCTACCAATATGCCTAAAGCACTTCAAGTAGAGGGGCTCAAAGTAACAATAGAAGCAGAAGAGTCTGCCCAGCAAATGTCGGTGTTTATGTGGGGAACCGGCATCGAGATCAAGAGTTATGAAGTAGTGAGTTAAGCATAAAAAAATCAGGCATTTGATGTTGCACCAAATGCCTGATCCATTGCTTAAAGATATTACAGATAATCGTTGTTTGCTTTTATCTCAATTATTGATAACCTATCAGCTAATTTTCTCTTGTTTCGTTTTCCATTTTGCCCAAGGCATACAGGTCACCTTCTGACTTAGGTACACCTCCCATTTTTTCCAGGGTTACGGCAAAAGCCTGGGCATTGGGTACCAGTTTGAGCTTCTGCAAATGGCCAGATTTTTTACCCATATCAAACACCCCAGCATCTACTGTGTTTTTACCATCAATGTACCACAACTGATACTGTTTATTTTTAGGAGGTTCGGGTAATTTACTCGCGTCTATGTACACATATTTGGTTTTGGTATCCCAATAAATTTTTGCCGAACAAGACGGTGCGCCATCTACTGAGGCAAGTTTTACCGAGGCAATGGCGGGGCTTTTCAAAATAGCCAACTCCTCTTTTACCTGGTCTAAAACCTGACTCTGCTTAGTAGTTTGAGTTTTGAGGGTGTTAGCCATCATTTGCTTATCCAGCAGTGCCACGTTCAAATTATCTTTTGTTTGTTGCCACTGGCTATAAAAATATATGTTGGCGCTAAAACTAGCCACGAGCAATACAAAGGATGCTGCCACCATATAAGTTTTGAAAGGGAACAGTTGCCTAGAGGGTGCCTCCTGAATATTGGCTATTTCTTTCTCTATAGCAAAGTTGTCATCATCTGTTTCTTCTTCATCTGCCAACTGATCAAGTTTGCTCAATACCTTGTCACGAATGTCGGCAGGGGGTTCTTCAGCAAAATCAAGCACATACGCCAACAGCGCGTGTTTGTTTGCTTCTATCTCTTGCTGTATTTCAGGATACTCTTGTGCCAAACGCTCTATTTCAGCGTTTTCTTCGGGCGTAGTTGCTCCTAAAACGTAGTTTTCTATGATCCCCGACGATATGTAAGCTTGTATGTCCAAGTTGTCGTTAAGTTAATTTTCTCAATTCCTGAATAGCCATTCTCACCCTGGTTTTGAGAGTACCCAAGGGTAAC
This sequence comes from Microscilla marina ATCC 23134, assembly GCF_000169175.1. Lineage (NCBI taxonomy): Bacteria > Pseudomonadati > Bacteroidota > Cytophagia > Cytophagales > Microscillaceae > Microscilla > Microscilla marina. The sequence goes on along the minus strand of NZ_AAWS01000005.1, from coordinate 265,369 downwards.
TCTAAGGCTTCGGCAGCCTCTGAGTGAGTATAGCCTTTAAAATAAATGTAGTCGATGGCTTCTTGATACTCTGGCTTTAGCTGTGCCACGCCCTTGTCAACTCCAATAAAATCAATTTTTGATTTATTCCCCCGGCTTGCCGCAGCTACGGCAGCTCCTTTGTCTATGTCCAGCACACTCGCTTGCTGCTTGTATGCTTTCGAGCGGGTCTTGTCAATTGCCGTGTTACGGGCAATATTCAGTATCCAGGTAAACAGCGTGCCTTTGGTAGTATCATAACTCTGGATTTTTTTCCAGATTTTCACAAAACTATCCTGTAACACATCCTGCGCCACCTCTTCTACTTTTACAATTTTCAAAATTACACCATATAGTGCTCCAGAATAGCGATCGTACAGCAGGGCAAAACCTTTCCTGTCTTTGCTTTTCAGCAACCTGACCAGCTCTTCTTCATTGGTAGATATATTTGTATTTGCAGATAACAATGTTATGTATTTAAAACAGGTTTATACCCCCAGGTTATCTCCCTATAATCGAGATGTTTCAACGAGTATCAGAACTTTTTAAGCTTTTCAAATATACAACAAACTTCCTGATATAATGTTTTTTAATTTTGAAAACCACCTACAAAAAATGTAGAACGGTGATGGTTGAATTATTGTCCAATGTAACCGTATGTTATTAAAACAAATTCGTATCTTATGCACAAGATTTTGTAATACCTACGAACCTCTACCCCCATCTGGATTTATAACATTAACTTATGGCTACTACGTCTACCACCCAAACCCCTTCTATATTTCCTTTGTTACTGGTCAATTTTATTGGCACTTTGGGCTACAGCATTATCTTACCCTTTTTAGTATTTTTAGTGACCCGGTTTGGCGGCAATGCCATTATATATGGAGTATTAGGGGCTGTTTATCCTACTTTCCAACTTGTAGGAGCCCCTATACTAGGCAGGTGGTCTGATACGCACGGGCGACGCAAAATTTTACTGCTCAGTCAGGCAGGTACACTCTTTTCGTGGGTTATATTTTTAGTTGCACTGCTCATTCCTATTCAAGCTTTGGCAAAGTTCAACTCTGGCACCTTTGGGCTATTTACCATTACCATTCCTTTGTTGGTATTGTTTGTGGCAAGAGCGCTCGACGGACTCACCGGAGGCAATGTATCGGTGGCCAATGCCTACCTTGCCGATATCTCCAACGACACCAATAGAAAGGCTAATTTTGGTAAACTATCTGCTTCGGCAAACCTGGGATTTATTGTTGGTCCTTTGCTGGCAGGCACGCTGGGGACCACTTCTTTTGGCGAAATTATTCCGGTATTGGCAGCTATAGCCATTTCATTTGTCGCAGTATTTGTTATCTATAAATACTTGCCTGAGTCTAAGTGTACCGCCATAGATAGTCACATTCAAAAAGAAGGGCTCGAAAAAATACTTTCGCAAGCACATAAAGATTGTTATGAGGTAGAAAACCCTCAAAAAGTGCGCTTTAAAGATGTAATCAAAATACCCCACCTACCTTACATGTTTTTATTATATTTCCTTATCTTTTTAGGTTTCAATATTTTTTATACTGCTTTTCCTATTCACGCCATTGCCAAAGATGGGCTTGGCTGGAGTATTATGAATTTAGGTATCTTTTTTTCTATTTTAGGCGGGCTAATGGTAGCAGTACAAGGTCCCCTGCTTAGCTATTTGTCCAAAAAGCTATCAGACGAAGTATTGACTATAGCAGGTAGCTTTATTTTGATTTTTCATTTTATCCTGCTCAGTACTGGTCATTTATGGTTGGTATATATTTCTACAGTCTTTTTTGCTTTGGGCAATGGGCTGATGTGGGCTTCTTTTTTGTCTATTTTAGCAAAAATACCCCCACCACACTACCAAGGCTATGTACAAGGCATTGCCAACAGCTTTGGGAGTCTTGCCAGTATCATGGGGCTTATTATAGGTGGCATTATTTACAGCTCTTTAGGCAGTTATACTTTTTTGCTTGCTGCCGGTATTATTTTCATTGTTTTCTTGGCTTGTTTGCCTATGTTGCGGTTTACATATCACCAAAAAAATTAAATGAACACCACCAAAAACAACACGCCATACCTTGAACAGTTCAAGCAAAGCATGCATCAATACAGCCCAATCAGCAATGAAAGTTTTGAACAAATACAAGGTTTAACTCGCCTGCAACACATAAAAAAAGGAGCATACCTTGTGCCGGTAAACCAAGTAGCAAAAAAAATGTATTTTGTTTGTAAGGGCATCCTGGTTTCGCAGTTTTTGACCAACGACGGGCACGCACATATCAAAAATTTTTTCCTCGAAAATAGCTTTGCTGCTTCCACGGTTTCTTTGCTTCAACAAACCCCTTCAATGTTTGACATTTGGGCATTGGAAGACACTGTTTTGCTAGAATTTGACCATGGTCAATACAAACAGTTGGTGCATCGTATCCCTGAGCTCAGTCGTTTTCATATTGCTTATTTGGAACAAAGCTGGGTAATAAAAAATGAGCAACGCCAGATTGCCTTTGCTACTCAGACCTCTGCCGAACGTTATCGTGCTTTTTTGACCGAATACCCCACGCTCGACAAACGTGTGCCCCAACTACATATAGCTTCTTATTTGGGCATTACCCCTACTCAGCTGAGCCGCCTCAGAAAAGACCTGCAGGGCGCTGTCAACACCAAGTAACGGTTTTTACAAGTGATTTGGAATTAATATTTAGCGCAACTGGGCAACTTGAGTTATTTAACAAAAATATAATGCTTTTGACAACAAAATCACACGTTTTTAGTTATGCATTGCTGAGTAAAGTATCAACAAACTCTCATTTTTAAATTATTAAGTACAAATTTCAATCAGTAAAATAAAAAGTTTAGCTCAAAGCGAAATTTCGCAAATGTTAAGTTTTTGAAATCTGTTTTTTTTATATATATTCGCTAGTCTATTTTATGCGAAATATTTAGCTCTTTGGGTTGCTAAACAAGCATATAAAACCCCAAAGAGATATTAACAAACTTGAATTAGAAAAATAAATACATATCAGTAGTAATCTTCAAACAATCACATATATATATGTCAAATTTTGCTGAACTTACCATTGACGGTAAAACTTATAAACTCCCTGTGTATGAAGGAAGTGAAGGAGAAAAATCAGTTGATATTACCAAATTACGTGCACAAACGGGCTTGGTAACGCTTGATTCAGGATTTAAAAACACTGGAGCAACCACCAGTGGTATTACATTTCTTAATGGTGAAGCAGGAGTATTGCGTTATCGTGGATACGCCATTGAAGATTTGGCTGAACATGCCAGCTTTTTGGAAGTAGCCTACCTTTTGATATACGGAAACTTACCTAACCCTGAAGAGCTCAACCATTTTACTTCAGAAATTACCCGCCGAACCCTTGTAAACGAAGGTGTAAAGAAAATTTTCGCCGGTTTCCCGGTAAATGCCCACCCTATGGGGGTAATGGCCTCGCTTGCTTCTTCATTGGCTTCATTTTATCCAGAGTCTATTGATCCACACCGTACTCCAGACCTGGTAAACCTTACCATTATTCGTTTGCTTGCCAAGTTCCCAACTTTAGCAGCCTGGTCTTACAAAAACTCTAATGGCCACCCGGTAAACTACCCACGCAACAAGTTAAACTATGTGCAAAACTTCATGCAGATGATGTTTGCCTTGCCTACTTATGAGTATGAGATTGATCCTGATGTAGAAGAAGCCCTTAACAAGCTATTGATCTTGCACGCCGATCACGAACAAAACTGCTCTACTTCTGCAGTACGCCTGGTAGGTTCATCACAAGCCAGCTTGTACTCTTCTGTTTCGGCAGGTATCAGCGCTTTGTGGGGACCTTTGCATGGAGGTGCCAACCAACAAGTGATTGAAATGTTGGATAAAATCCATCAAGATGGTGGTGATGTGAAAAAATACATCGAAAAAGCTAAAGACAAAAACGATACTTTCCGTTTGATGGGTTTTGGACACCGGGTATACAAAAACTTTGACCCACGTGCCCGAATCATCAAAAAGTCTTGCGATAAGGTGTTGAACAAGTTAGGTATTAAAGACCCCACCTTAGAAATTGCCAAGAAACTAGAAGAAACTGCCTTAAATGACGATTACTTCGTAGAAAGAAAACTATATCCTAATGTTGATTTCTACTCTGGTATTATCTATCGTGCGTTAGGTTTCCCAATTGATATGTTTACAGTAATGTTTACTTTGGGTCGCCTGCCAGGTTGGATTGCTCAATGGAAAGAAATGCGTGAAGCACAACAACCCATTAGCCGTCCCCGTCAGATTTATACTGGGTCTACAGCGCGTGACTTTGTAAAACTAGAAGACAGAGGTAGTGCCACTGACTTGATCAACATTGCCCGCATCAAGCGCAGAAAGTAAATAGATTCAAAATTTACATACATATATCAAAAAAAGGTGAGACGTTAAAATATCTCACCTTTTTTAATTTATAAATATCTATGAATGATCAATCCAACATTGGTGAGAGTTCTAACTCCTCGATAATGGTCATAAACTCACCCAAAATCATTGCAGTAGCTCCCCATACCGTATTGCCTTCAATGTTATAATAAGGTAATTGTACTTTGGTTCCCTGCCACATTACTTCTTTTATTTCTCGTTTGGCATCACCCAACATGCTCAACAAATCTACCAACAACATACGATCCACTTCGCGGGGGCTGGGTACAAAGCGAGGTTCATGAGGAATGGCTGCTACAATGGGATACACCAAAAAATTGCTGGGGGGAATGTATAGCTTACTCAGTCTGCCCAACACCTGGGCGCGGCTTACTTCTACACCTATTTCCTCGAGGGTTTCGCGCAAGGCGGTAGCTATAAAGTCTTCATCTTCGGGGTCTTGTTTGCCCCCCGGAAAAGCTACTTGCCCGCTATGTACTCCTTCATACTTGGGGCGAACAATCAAAGGAAAATGAATTTTTTGTTTTTCGTCAGGATACAACAAAATGAGCACGCAACCTACACGAGTAGCAGCGTTGGTTTGGTAGGGGTCTTTTTTATCTTTTGGAAAACGTTCGGGAGGCGCCATTCTAGCCTGGGCGGTTATACCTGGCAACTCTGAAGCCAGTCGGGTTTTAAGTTGTGATTGTAATTTTGGGTAAACATCTTTTGACATAACTTTTCAGACTTCTTTCCAATAATACCTCATGAGAATATTCCTATTAATAAAAGCCTACAAATTAGGCATAATATAGGTGTAGGCAGTATTACAATAATACAAAATTATCCTGCAATATCTAAACACTTAACTTGCTAATTCTAAATAAAGTACAATGCAGAGCGTGTTATTAGTACTTTATCTATATTTAGTTATATTTTGTGCATTTATTTTTTTTACAGCTACACCTCTATGTTCTAAAATAGCAACGTTGAATAGCAACGCTTTTTTTTGTATCATTGCCGCCATTGCTGTTTGTTTCATTACGTGTAGGCAGCGATTGGGTTCCAAACAACCCCTATATAAAGTATTCTCCTAACAATTTATACTAGGATTAAAGTGATTTTAGGATTTACAGGATTAGCTGAAGCTGAGCACAGCAAAGCTGTAGCTTTGGTTGATTAATGTTGGTATTCAGACAATTAGTCAAAATCCATCCTCAAAACCATTTTTGTTTAAGTATATTACCCTTTTTTAGACAACAATGAAGGTATCATCTCTTATTATATTATTTGTGTTGCTGGTAGGTATATTTTTTTCTATCGGGTACTGTACCCGTAAACGTCCTAACAAAGTGACTAAAAAACCATCTATGAAAGATAAAAAAAATACTACTCATAAAAAAAGCGAAACAAGCCTGGAAACGGCCTCGACAAACAGTACCCCCAGTGATTCTGTACTACCCTTTAAAGTACAGCAAATGACTTATGACCGGGTAAAGCTGGCTTATCGCAAAAAGCTGGCTATAGTCAAAGGTTTGCTCAAGCAACAAGATATTCAAACACTTGACATTGAGCTTTTTATCAGGGCTGTAAAACTAGAGCGGGAAGTAGAAGTTTGGGCAAGGCAAAAAGGTACAAAGCCCTTTAAACTTGTAAGAACTTATAAATTTTGTGAGTCATCGGGCGAACTGGGTCCCAAACGCAAAGATGGTGATAAGCAAATTCCAGAAGGTTTTTACCATATCAACCGCTTTAACCCAGTCAGCAAATTTCATTTATCGCTGGGGCTTAATTACCCTAACCGCTCCGACAAAGTACTGGGAGACACTACCGGGCTAGGGGGCGATATTTTTCTGCACGGCGACTGTGTAACCGTGGGGTGTATTCCCATTACTGATAACAACATCCGCGAACTGTATGTATTTGCAGTAGAAGCAAAAGCCCGTGGTCAAAAAAAAATCCCAGTCAATATATTTCCTGCCCGTCTTGACAACGCCGGGTTTGATAAGCTCAAAGAACAATACAAAGCACAAGAAAACTTGGTGGAGTTTTGGGCAAGCCTGAAAAAAGGTTATGAATACTTCGAAAACACTAAGGAGCTTCCCACTATTATTTTTGCAAAAAGCGGCAAGTACATAGTCAAAACGAAGTAATTTTTTAGAGCAGCAAGCCTATTTATCAAGGTTGCGCAACCAATCAATATGAAAAAAAACAGCCTGCCCCACAATGTGATCTTGCTGGGGTTTGTATCATTGTTTTCCGATATTTCCAGCCAAATGGTGTACCCTTTGCTTGCCCCTTTTCTCAAAAGTTTAGGAGCTACTGTGGTGCTCATAGGGTTGATAGAGGGCATTGCAGAAACCACTGCGGCTTTGTGTAAAACATTTGCCGGAAGGCTGTCTGACTTGTGGCAAAAGCGTAAAATATTTGTATTATTGGGCTATGGCTTATCCAACCTGTCCAAACCCTTCTTGTATGGGGCAAGCGTGTGGTCACATGTATTAGGGGTACGCTTTGCCGATCGGGTAGGAAAAGCAGTCCGTAACCCTCCTCGTGATGCCTTGATTGCAGGTTCGGTAGATAAAACCCAACGAGGCAAAGCATTTGGCTGGCATTTAGCTCTTGACCGCACCGGAGCTCTGCTTGGGCCACTCATTGCCTTACTCATTCTTAGTTTATCGCTCAACAACATGCGCCTGGTATTTCTGCTTTCAATAGTGCCAGGTGTTATTGCCATAGGGCTGGTTTTTTGGGTAAAAGAGGTAAAAATTCATCAGCCCAAACAGCCCGCCCAAAAACAAACAAGGGCTTTGTTAGGCAATCGCAGTTTTATGCTTTTCTGGATCGCTTGTATGCTGTTTACTCTGGGTAACTCTTCCAATGCTTTCCTCATTCTTAAGGCACAAGAGGTGCACTTTTCTACCACTGCTATAGTATTACTCTGGACACTTTACAACCTTGTATGCACGTTGGCGGCTCCTGTATTGGGCAATTTGTCGGACAAGGTAGGACGCAAACCCCTTATTGCTTTATCGTTTCTGTATTACGCCGGGCTATATGCCTTATTTGCTTTTGCTCAGGCGCAATGGATGATTTGGACACTCTTTGGGGCTTACGGCATTTATTATGGCTTATCTAAAGGCATTTTTAAAGCCTATATCGCCGATCTGGTACCCGATCACCTTCGGGCTACCGCCTATGGCTTGTTCAATACCGGGCTGGGCATAGCTTTGTTGCCAGCCTCGCTACTGATGGGGGCTATATGGACACAATGGAGTAGTCAATGGGCATTTTTGGTGTCGGCTTGTTTTAGCTTATTAGGTTGTAGCATCTTTTTGGTAGGCTATAAAGGTGACAATGAGTATACCTTGTGGACTGGTTGATTGTACAAATCCGATAAAAACTTCATGCCACCTCAATTATTGCAATGCATCACTTTTTTTTATTACTTGAAGGGGCAGTTAAAATCAACAACGCAGGCAACAAAAACAAGTCAGAAATTACTGCCATTAACAAGGTAATGCTTACAAGTAACCCCAGGTAAAATGTTCCCAAAAACGATGACATTGCCAAAATAAGAAACCCTCCACACAACACCAATGAGGTAAGTACAATGGCTTTTCCTGCCGAAAAATAGGTAGACTTGATGGCATACAACAAGCTGGTGCCTTTGTTCAACTCAATGCGCAATTTGCTCAAAAAATGAATCGTATCATCTACAGCTATGCCAAAAGCAATGGTAAATACTATAGTGGTAGACAGTTTAAGGCTAAGCCCGGCATACCCCATAATGCCAGCAATGACTAGTAGGGGTAATATATTGGCAATGAGGCTTACCAACACAAATTTGAATGATTTATACAAAAAACCAATGATGCTACCAATGACCACAAAAGCAATGAGAAGGCTTTGCCAAAGGTTATAAAACAAGTTGTTGTTGTTTTTGTCCATTAACACTACCGATCCAGTAATTTTATACTTTAACCAACTTTTGCTGGGGTGTTGTTCCATAAACTGCACCATTTGGGCACTCATTGCTTTAAAACGCTTACTGCCTACATCTTGCATACGGCTATGAATCCGCGCTTCTTTTTGACTAGGCTGCATAATGGTTTGCACCGAGCCCAACTTACGGTGTTTATATAACACTTTGATAATTTGGGCAAAACGGTCTTGATCTTTGGGCAGGCTATAGGCACTTTGGCTATTGCCGCTCAACGAACGGTGGGCGTTTTTGACCAAGGCAAGTGGTGACCAAATATGCCCTAGTTTAAATATTTTTTGGGCTTGTTGCTCTATTTCTTCCAAAGTCTTCAATACTTCAAAGTCGAGCATTTTTTTAGCCGAATCGGTAATCTCAAGGGCAATTTCAAAGGGGCGGGTACCTGAATATTCTTGCTCAAAAAACTGAAAATCTCTTTTGATGGGGCTATCACTGCTGAGGTCTTCCATCATATAAGAGTTTTCCTCTATACGTATTAGCCCGGCTATACTTACCAATGCCATCGCACAGGTAATGCCTACTATAGTTTTTGGATAACGGTATACCCAGTGCAACCAGCCCTGCAAGGTACGCTTCCAAAAACGGTAGCTTCGTTGGTTATGGGTAGACTTAGGGGCTTTCATCAATACCAACACCGCAGGCAACAAAGTATAAGTAAGCAAAAAAGACAAAAACAAGCCCACAGTACAATACACCCCAAACTCTACAATGGCCATTACATTGGCACTGGCAAGCGACATAAAACCCACACCAGTAGTAAGGGTGGTAAGAAAAGTGGCGAGTCCAATTTGATAATAGGCGGTTTTGATGGCTTCCATTTTGGTAGCACCTCTGCGCAATTCTTCTAAATATTTGGAAAGCAAGTGTATTACATTAGACAAACCAATGACTAACAAAATGGTAGGCATGGCGTTCAGTATCAAATCCATGGCTTTGTTGGTTTCTGTCATAATACCCAACGTGCCCACAATAGATGCTGCCACTACAGCCAACGGCAACAATACCCCCCACACCGACCTAAAGGTAAGCACCAATACTACTAAAATAAGGAGGAAAGAAGATCCCACAAACAATATCACTTCTTTACGCAACAATTTCACATAAAATGATTGACCAATGCACCTGCCCGCCAGGTGATACCTTTCAAACTGGGCATTTGCCACCAGGCGCTTGATTTCTTGTGCCAGCACAAAACAATCTTTTTGAGGCAACAAGCCGGTATGACGTACATATACATTGACTGATTGGCCGTTTTTGGCAAAATAATGATGGACTAACTCAGGGGTTTGATAAATCCGGATTGAATCGGCTTTGTAGTATTGAGGTTTTTGGTAATGCAAATACGGGCGTTTGACGGGAGCTCCCATCATAGGAGCACGCTGGTAAGAAAACACATTGGTAGGTGAGGTCACCGTTTGTACATGCCTTACTTTTTTAAGCGAATCGGTCAATGCTTTTACTTTGGTAAGAAAAGATAGTTCAAAAATCCCTGTACTGTTTACAATGCCAATCAACACAAAGTCGTTGGCATTGCCATACTTTGCCCGATGCTTCATATAGTAATCCGCATCAGGATCATTGACTGGATAAAAAGCTTCAAAATCATAATTAAACTTAAGAGAAATGGCACGATACCCCAAATAACCACAGACAATGGCTACCAGGGTAAGTGTAATAATACTCGCCCTGCGATAATCCTTTATAATAATCTTCAAAACAATTCTAAGTATATGATGTCCAATGTTTCCTGTAATACAAATGTAACCGAAATTTATTCTTGATCATTCAGGGCAAGCTTTTTTCTTAGTCCAAAACAGGGCTTGGCAACTCAAAGTTTTCTCCCTCGATTTGGTCGCTTATTCAGTAAACTAAAAAGGCAACCTCAAAAGGCTGCCCCATACTATGCAATGCACTATTTTAGCGCACTATTTTTTCGATAATTTCAGAATCTTAAACTCAATACGTCGGTTTTTAGCCCGTCCTTCTTCTGTATCGTTGGTGGCGGCCGGTTTGCTGTCGCCATACCCCTTGTATACCAAACGAGAGGCATCAACCCCGTGCGATACCAAGTAATCGCGTACCGAGTTGGCACGTTGTTGTGAAAGCTCTCTATTACGGGCTTTATCGCCAATATTGTCGGTATGCCCTGATATTTCGCCACTAATTTCCGGGTTTTCTTTGAGAAACTTCACCAGGTTGTCTAACTCTACTTTAGACTTGTCTTTCAAGGCGTATTTATTGTATTCAAAAAACACATTATTTAAAGTAAAAACCACACCGGCTCCAATCGGGTCGAGTGGAATATTGATTTCAAGCGGTTTTGATCTTTGCCTTTAGCGTAGTTAAACTTCATACTTTTAAATGCATACCCTTTACGCTTCACCTCCAATGCATATTCTGCCCCGTTGTTGAGCACAATCAGGTATGAACCGTTTTGAGGGTCAGAACTTACCGAGGTTTGCAACTGAGCCGTGTTTACATCCTTAAGCTCAATGGTTGCCTGTAGTTTTTTCTTGGTTTTGGCATCGTATACATAGCCTTGCACATAATTACTGGTAATCTTAGGTTTAATTTGGTCAGGCATGTCAAACGTGGCAAGCTTGCTTGTAGCCATACGTCCATTCACTACCTCTTCCTGGGTATAATATCCTTTTTTACCATCGGTGGTAATAAACAGCCCTACCTGATCGCGATAGTCGTTGATAGGGTACCCCAGATTTTTAGATTTTTCTTTGGCAAGCGAAAACAAGTCAACCGAAAACAAGTCTTTGCCCCCATACCCCTGGTGCCCTTCAGAGCTAAAGTAAAGGGTACGCCCATTGACGTGAATAAAAGGCGAAACTTCGTCGCGCGGGGTGTTTACTCTTTCATCGAGGTTTTTGGCAGGTTGCCACTTACCATCTTCACCCATTTTGCTTACCCATATATCTATACCACCTTTTCCTCCACCACGCTTCGAGGCAAAATACAAGGTTTTACCATCTGCTGATAAAGAAGGTTGCGACTCCCAGGCACGCGTATTTATATTAGGCCCCAGGTTTTTTGGCTCGCTCCACTTGCCCCCTACCTTCACCGAGATAAACAAGTCACAAATACCAATCACTCCTCGTCGGGTGCCTCGGCGTCGGTTTTCGCATACAGTATATACCAACACTTTTCCATCTGCCGAAATACTACAGGTACCTTCGTTATCTATAGTATTAATTTTATCAGAAATAGATTCAGGGGTTGTCCATTGTCCATTCTTTTTGTAGCTCACATACATACTTTCGTCAGGAGCCACCCTACGGCTGGGCTGATTTTTTACGCCAGTAAAAATCAAGGTATTTTGATCGGCAGTCAATACCGGAAAGTACTGGTAATAAAGTGTATTCAAAGGAGGGGTCAATGGAGTAGGACGAAAAGGCAAGGGGGTTTGCATCCCTTTGGCAGCATAGTCGCAGGTGGCAATAATATCTTGCGCTTTTTTGTTCATCCGCGGCGATTTTATTTTGGCATCAAGGTAACGACTTACCGAAGCACGGGCAAGGTCATACTTCCCGTTTTTTAGATGTTGCTCACCCAAGGTCACGTTCAAATGAATATACCTTTTATTGCCAGGATCAGCGGTAACTATCTGCTGGTAGTGGTTCATTACTTTTTCGCCGGCGCCTGGCTCATTAAAAAAAATACGGGTATATAATGATGCTAACTGGTAATGCGCCTCCAGAAATTTAGGATCTTTTTTTACTGCCTTCTCCAGGTAGGCTAGTCCTTCGTCGTACTTTCGTCGTTTGAGGTTTTCTCTGGCTTTTTGATAATATTTAATTGCTTTTTTGTTTTTAGTAGAATATTGCGCCTGGGTTTGGTTGGGCAATGTTATAGTAAAGAATGCTGCCAACAAAAACAGCATAAAGGCTTGGGTATTTTGCTTCATTATCAATCAAGTTATTTTATTCAAAATACAAAGTATAAAATTATAAATCAAACGTGGGTGCCCCACATGTACTCTCTTCTTTTTTAAACATACGATATAGTTACGACACCCCCCCTAAAATCGTATAATAAAGCGAGATTAAAGTTTTTGCTCTCAGTTCGAGTCATGAGTTGTTTGTTGATCCAATAATTCAGCGAAAACGACCCGCCCTTTATATATGCAAAAAGGCTTTGCAGCAACCACCACAAAACCTTTTTGTATATTTCAGTTTTCACAAACTTGCTGCTTGTCATCTATCCTTTGCAGCTATTAATCACTATGATGAATGCGTTTGTACAACTTTTGTTTATTTGTACACCTTCTTTTGAGCTGCCAACAAAGTGTTTTGCAACAGTGAGGTAACCGTCATAGGTCCTACTCCACCTGGCACGGGTGTTATATAACTACTCTTTTCTGCTACTTCGGCAAAATTTACATCGCCCGATAGTCTAAACCCCTTCTTGCGTGAAGCATCGGGCACGCGGGTAGTGCCAACATCTATCACAATGGCTCCTTCTTTTACCATATCGGCTTTTACAAACGCCGGAATACCCATGGCTGCTACCAATATATCGGCTTGTTTGGTAAATTGCGCTACATTGGGGGTACGACTATGGCATACCGTAACAGTACAGTTACCTACGTCTGACTTTTGCGAAAGCAAAATACTCAATGGTCGACCTACCAATTGGCTTCTGCCCAATACCACGCAATGCTTGCCCGAAGTATCGATCTGGTAACGCTCAAGCAAGGTTAAGATCCCTTGCGGGGTAGCAGATACATAGGCGGGCAAGTTTTTGGCCACTCTTCCAATGTTTATCGGGTGCAAACCATCTACATCCTTCTCAGGGGCAATATGTTCTACTATTTTGGTTTCGCTAATATGCTTAGGCACGGGAAATTGTACAATAAAACCATCAATTTCTGGGTTTTGGTTCAAGTCTTCTACCACTTTTAACAGTTCATCTTCACTAATGGTGTCGTCATAACGCAAAAGAGTAGACTCAAAGCCTACTCTTTCACAGGCCTTTACTTTATGCCCCACATACGTCTCGCTGGCGCCATCATTGCCCACCAACACTGCTGCCAGATGAGGTGCTTTGCCTCCATTGGCTTTTATTTTTTCTACTTCCTGAGCTATCTCTTTTTGAATGTCTAAGGCAGTTTGCTTGCCGTCAATTTTTATCATGCGTATAGTTTATTTGTCAGTAAAATGAATCTTAGGAATGGTGTAAAAATAAAGTTCTATAGTAAAGCCAAAATATTTTGTTGGCAGGAGAGGCAAAAAAACGCGTCATAGCAGTGCTACGGCAAGTTTTTTTAACGAATTCTGTCAGCGAAAGATGACGTTAAAAATGTGAATTTATTTTTGAACAATTCCTTAGCCATGTTTTGAGCAAATATGCTATAAAATATCCGTTTTTTCATTGCCCCAATTCAGAGAAATGTTAGCTTTTAACACAAACCCCATCAACTAACAAAGGGCATAACGCTACAATTTAACTTTACAAAGTTCAAATGGAATTTTTTCAGGGGTTGTTAAAACCGCCAGACTTTTGGCATAAAGACCAAAAAAAAACTGTTTGGTTACCAACCAAACAGTTTTCTTTAGACAGTGAATTGAAGAAACTATGGAAAATAGTTATTCTTAAGTATTTTCAGTGATCTTTCATAAATAATTTGAACCATTAAAGTGTATCTATTGCCCTCATTCTTCGGGAAAGCACAATTAAATGAACGCTCCCCATTCTTCTCAAAAAAAGCTTCATAGCTTCAGCTATACACCGTTTTTTTTGAATCGTCTGAGAACAATATATTTTCTTGAATTGACACATCTTATTTTTCCAGATCACTTAATGATCAAATCAATCATTTGAATGCTGTTATTTACGAGCTTTCTCTTGCCAAAAGATACATGTTTTCACCTACTTTTGGCACTTGTGTAATAAAACAATAGAGTTTTGTAACACCCCTTGGCAACTGCGACAATTCCAGACAGTTGCTTTACTCAACAATAGCCCGTGGGTATCCTGAAGAAGTTCGTGTTTTATCAAAATATTCGTACTATATTTGATCAACTGTCTCAATGTTTTTGCTTTCTTGGAAGTACATTTCAGCTAATTAAGGCTTTATTTCATTATTCAAGGACAAATTATGAAACATAAACAAGCTAATAATGCTTATACATATTCCATAAAGCGCTATTGTGTAAATAGTTAAATGAAAAAACGCTTGTCTTAAATTGAATTCTTAATTTTGTATGTTGGCAAGCCGTTTGTTTAACACTTGCTTAACACAGATCAAAAAGAGCGTGTATACTAATATTGTGGTTGACTAAAAGAGTGAATGTCATTTTTTAATCACTTGTGTAGTATATAAAAAGTTTGAGGAATGGACAAAAACAGCTTTCAACCATTCCTCAGGAATGGTGTAAAAATAAAGTTCTATAGTAACGCCAAAATATTTTGTTGGCAGGAGAGGCAGGGCAATATCCAGTGGATGTTGAGCCAGCCCTGCGGGACGGCGTCATAGCAGTGCTACGGCAAATTTTTTTAACGAATTCTGTCAGCGAAAGATGACGTTAAAAATGTGAATTTATTTTGGTACTATTCCTAAGTTAAATTTTATTCAAATTAAACCCAGAAAAGAATGTCTATTTGGTTGGCTTTAGTTGTTATCCTGCTTGCGTTCTATGTAATGACAGAAATTGTAGACCGCCACTTTATTAAAAGTTTGGATAATATTGCCGAATGGATGAAGTTACCGCCCAGTGTGGCTGGTGCTACGCTCCTTGCATTAGGCACCAGTGCACCCGAAATATCCACAGCACTTTTTGCTTTGTTTCTTGAGGGAGCCAACCCTGCTACTGGTGTAGGTACCATTGTAGGTTCGGCTATTTTCCAAATACTGGTAGTGATCGGCTTTGCGGCAGTAGTAAAAACATCTTACCTCAATTGGCGCCCTGTAATGCGAGACAGCATTTTTTATGCGTTTTCGGTAGGCTTACTCATCTTATTTGTTGCTGATAACAAGTTTACCCTTATAGAAGGAATAGCATTTGTGTGCAGTTACTTTCTTTACCTATTTGTGCTGTTTTTGTGGACCAAATACGTAAATGAAGAAGCTACCACACCTAAAAACGGTTTTGAAACCCCAGCCGGAAGCGCCCGTGCCGAGTTCGAAGGTGCTGCTCATCATTTAGACACCCCACGCCCCATAGAAGCCATAGAAAAAGACATGGAAGACGAAACTCGTCGTAATCCTTTTAAAATATTGCAAAAAACCCTCGGTTATCCGGTAGAGTTTCTTATGAACCTGATACCCGACCCCGAAGAAAAACCTCGCTGGACAATTCCGGTTTTCTTACTATCACTGGTTATTATTGCTGGGGCTTCTTATTTTTTGGTCGTAGCCGCCGAAGCACTCGCCAAAGCCATGGATATTCCCCCTGCCATTATTGCCCTTACTATACTCGCGGGTGGTAGCTCTATTCCTGAAATGATTTCGTCAGCGATTGTTGCCAAGCAAGGGAGAGGAGATATGGCCATTGCCAATGCCATTGGTAGCAACATTTTTGATATTCTAATGAGCCTTGGTTTACCCGTGTTGATTTATATTTTGATCAAAGGTCAGCCCCTTACCGACTTGGGAGGAGCCAACATTACTTCTTCTATCATTTTGTTGTTTACTACGCTGATAGTAGTAGTCTTACTTCTATTTGTACAAAAATTTAAAGCCACTCGCCCCTTTGGTTTATTTCTTATCTTTTTGTATTTAATATATGTAGTGGCTGCCTATATGGGTTGGATTGGCGGCTAAATGTTTGCCTGATCGTACACCCCAAAAAAAGCCCTTGCTCTTTATGTAAAGAGCAAGGGCTTTTTTAGTTATTTGAAATCTCCCTAAACAAGCAGTTTACTTCAGGTCTTTTATGATCCTTATGCCTACGTGCCTGGTGGCTGTTTTTACTTTTTGGCTGCCTTCATCAGCATAATCATAAGCACTGTAACCATAGGTAGCCAAACGGTTGGCTTTGGTATAATACTCGGCAGCATTCCCGCCCAAATCGTAGATGGTAGCCTTGCCTACTTTAGTACCTTTAAAGCTACCTGCCTTCATAAATAAAGAAGTCCTTAGTTTGGCTATTTTTTGTTTAAGCCCTGGTACATCATCAATAGTGACTTTGTAGCCCGCCCAATAATTGAGTGAGTTTTCTTTGGCAGCGAGTGTACGTGCTTGCGTGTGCAAAGCCTTGCCTTCTTTTTCGTTAGGTAGTCGAAACTTCTCACCTGTTTTGCTTGCCAGCCAAACTACATACTCCTTAGCTTTAACAATACCTATGCCCGTGACCGGATGATTGGCTTCAGTCACCAAAAACTTATGTTGAGTGTCAAAAGCCCGATATTGGGCATTGGTTACCTCAAAACGTCCTATGGCTATAGAGTCTTTTTTGATAACAGCTACCTCTGGGGTGAGCGCTCCATTTTTCATTACTCCATACACTCCCCCCTGATTGGCTGCTTTTTCTTTGATCAATAACATGGCCAGTGGGCTTTTGGTATTAAATGACTCGTTGGGCTTTTCATAAGTTTTAAACAAATACTTATCAAACCAGGCTTGCTCTTCTTTTACCTTGCGAATTTGATGAGTAAGCTTTTGTAAACCGTGGGGTTGTCCCGGAAACCATAAAAAACGCACTTTTGCTTTGCCTACTTGCTGCAAAGCCCGGTAGTACTCCCACCCCTGGTCACGAGGCACTGCCCTGTCTTTGCTCCCGTGAAATATCAAGGTAGGTGTTTTCACTTTTTCCAGCTCAAACAAAGGCGACTTAAGAATATACGCCTCATTGTAAGTTTTACCATTTCGATCGTCCCAGGGGGCTCCGCCAAAATAACTTTGGTCAAATGTTACCCCAAAACGGCAAGTACCATAGTCAGACGTCCAGTTTACATCCCCTGCTCCGGCTGCGGCTACTTTAAACATATCAGGGTAGCGCACTGTAAGCATGGTAGTTAAAATGGCTCCATTTGACCAACCCATCACCCCCATTTTGTTTTTATCTATCAAGCCTTGGTTGGCCAAAAAATCAATTCCTTTGGTAATATCTACCATCTCCAGGTCGTAATAGTTTTTTTTAATAGACTCTACAAACTTTTGCCCGTGATTGCTTGAGCCGTGGTAGTTGGGCTTAAACACAAATGCCCCTTTTTGGGTAAACAACTGCACCGGGTACGCCCAACGGAAACTCCAGGCATCGCGATCGGTACTGGCGGGGCCTCCGTGAATGGCTACCACTAAGGGGTACTTTTTCCCTTTTGCATAGTCCTGAGGGTAATACAAAATACCATCGACCTCTTCGTTGTTGTAGCCTTTCCATTTGATTACCTCACTTTTGCTGGTTTTCTTCTTTTTCCAACTTTCATTCAAGGTAATCAATTCCTTGCCTGCCGTAATGCTTACCTTACGTTTTTGCACTAGCTCGCCTATACGGTACTGCAGCGGCACCGAAGCCGTAGAGTAAAGGTAAATCACTTGCTTTTTATCTGCCGACAAAGCCCACACGGCCACATGGTCGGTCATATCACCCAAGGCTACCATTTGCTTTGTCCAACGATTGCCTTGTTTTTTCATCAATGCCAACTTATTGGTAGGACCATTGGCCAGGTACACCAATACATCGTTGCCTACTACATTCAAGCCATAGCTTAAGTCCCACTTCCAGTCTACCGAAATGTTGACTACTTGTGGGTTTTTCACTGTCATGTAGTGCAACTTAGTGACTCCAGCCCCTCCCCATTCAGGGTCAGAAGATTTGGTAGAGGTAAAATAAAAACCTTGGTTATCTTCCGAAAACTCAAAGTTACCAGGCCCCTGATAAGTATCTTTTAAGACCGCTGTTTTTGTACCTGTTTTTAAGTTCCAGATGTAATAAGCGGGGCGCGGCTTGCCATCAGAGGCATAATGCAACGACCGTAAATGAGCGGTGACCATCCATTGCCCATTCTTTGATACTGCCAATGACATAGTAGGGTAACGATTGTCGGTTTGACGCTCTATTTGTTTCGTTTTCAGGTTAAACGAAAATACCCTGGTGGCTTTCATGTGCTCGGTATCTTCTACCACTACCACATTGTCTTTTTCTTTTTTGAGCTGTTGCTCATAATAACTTGCTCCTTCACTACTTACAAAAAACAAAGTATGTTGATTGCGTAAATGAATATTTGAGATGCTATTTTTAAAAGTGTGTACCTTGTAGGGTGCTCCTCCATACGTACTCATTGCCCAAAGCGCTTTACCCTTGGCTCTTGACGATAAAAAGTAAATAGTTTCGCTGTCTGCCGAAAAAACGGGACTGTAGTCTGAGTCCTTGCTCCTGGTTAGGCGAATAGTTTTATACCTACCTTTTTTGTTAGTCATGTCCAAACGGGTAAGGTATAAATCACTGATAAAGCGATCTTTTTTCTTGTCAGGACGACGCTTGGCCCATACGACCATTTTGCCATTGGGCGAAAACCTAAATCCATCTCCAGATACCTGATTGATGACATCTTCGGGTTTCCAATCACCCTTTTGGGCTTGTGCCAATGCACTCAGGCAAACCAGGCACACCAACAAATAAATATTTTTCATATAAATGGTTATTTTAAACTTTAGCCGCCAAAATACTGAAAAGTTTTTGTTTTGACTGCTCCTCTATTCCAATTCAGCATCATCACCTCTTTCTATCACCTGATTAGTTTTATCTATCACTCCCATTTATTCCAATAGTTAAAATATCAACCTTTTGTTGTAACTTTGCGATTTATCGAAGTTTCCGAAAGTCGGAGCCACTTGTTAAGTTAAAGAAATCAATGCGAAAAGAAGATATTAATATCAATGTGACATTGGATGACGCCAATGTATGTGAGCAAATACTTTGGATGGCTACCAATACACCTGACCAAGGTACAAATGGTTCAAAGGCCATGTCTTTGTCGTTTTGGGACGAAGACGGTAAAGGTACTGCCAAAATGGACTTATGGACTAAAAAAATGGAAATTCATGAGATGAAGGCATTTTGTATCGAAACAATTGCTGGACTCGCTGATACCGTTCGTCAGGCAACCAACGATGAAGCAATGGCTATGGATATAGACGACCTATGCCGCCGTTTGAGCCAACGTTTGAAACAGGAAATGGAACAACAAAAGCAATAAATCAGTTATCAGTAGAGAGTCATCATGTGAACAGTACTCTTCACTGGTGATTCTTTATACAAATCTGTTCACAAACAAATCAGGTACTGGGTGCTAGTGCACTGGGTACTAAGTTACTCACTTATTCTTTGGCGACTTATTTAATCCCCAGTGCACTAGGTACTGGGTGCCGGGTAGCTTTTTCATTGCTTTACAGCAATACCCAGTACCTAATCCCCAAAACCTAATACCTTAAAAAAAATGAGCAAAAAAGGACGAGTTTTGGTGGCAATGAGTGGAGGGATAGATAGCTCTTTGGCTGCCGTTCTACTACACGAACAAGGCTACGAAGTAGTAGGCATTACAATGAAAACTTGGGATTATGCTTCGTCAGGTGGAAGTAAAAAAGAAACCGGTTGCTGTAGCCTCGACTCTATCAATGATGCCCGAAATATTGCCGTTGACCTCGGTTTTCCACACTTAATCTTAGATATTCGCAATGAGTTTGGCGATTATGTGATCGACCATTTTACCAATGAATATCTCGACGGACGCACACCTAACCCCTGTGTACTGTGTAACACCCACATAAAATGGGATGCATTGCTACGCCGTGCCGACAAGCTTGACTGTGAGCATATAGCCACAGGGCATTATGCCAACATTCGCGAAGAAAACGGGCGTTATGTTATATCTAAAGGCATTGATGAAGGCAAAGACCAATCGTATGCTTTGTGGGGGGTTTCTCAGCAAAGCCTGAGCCGTACCATACTGCCCTTGGGACAATTGTACAAATCCCAGATCAGAGAGATGGCTATAGAACGGGGTTTTGTAGAACTGGTAAATAAATCAGAGTCTTATGAAATATGCTTTGTGCCTGACAACGATTACCGTGGCTTTTTGAAAAGACGCGTACCGGAACTGGAAGAAAAAGTAGACGGTGGTGATTTTATATTGGAAGATGGTACAGTAGTGGGCAAACACAAAGGTTACCCCTTTTATACTATCGGACAACGCAAAGGCCTGGGCATTGCTTTGGGCTATCCGGTGTATGTGACTGGTATAGACAAAAACAATAACCGGGTAGTGCTGGGTACAGTAAAAGACCTGGAAAAAAACGGTATGATTGTAAACCAGCTAACTTTGCAAAAATATGCCGATATGAAAGGTAAACCTCTGGAAACCGTTACCAAAGTAAGGTATAATCACGAGGGAGCTCCTGCCCGTATTGAGCAGGTAAGTGACCACGAGATCAAAGTTTGGTTTCACGAAGAAGTAAGCGCCATTGCTCCTGGGCAAGCCGCTGTTTTTTATGAAGGAGACGACATGATTGGCGGGGGTTGGATTAAATCGAGCTTTAAATGGCAAGAAAACGAAGAGGGAATCATTGTAGAAAATTCAGCATTGCCTTCTTTAAAATAATCTCTTTGGTATAACTACTTGGGCAAACCCACTGCCCAGGTAGTTTTATTCATCTGCAGCTCTATTTTGAAACTATATTGAGGCAAAACTTGTATACCTGCTAAGTATATTGTTTTCAAATTATTGAAAGTCTGTCATGCGTTATCAAAGTAATTTTACCCAAATACTCACTTATATTCTATTCTCACTGATTGTAAGTTCTACCTTTACAGCCTGCTCTACCAAACCACTAGATCCTGATTCGATAGAACTGGGTACTACGTTTTTTCCGCTCGAAACCGGGCGGTATATCGACTACCAGGTAGAAGACATTCAGTTCACCCTGATTAATGACCCTGATACTAATCGTTACCAAATAAGAGAGCTCATTGCAGAAGAGTTTCAAGACATTAACGGTGACCCTGCCTTTCGGCTCGAAAGATTTAGACGGGCTACCGCGAACAATACCTGGCAACTTGACTCGGTATGGGTTGCCAAGCGTTCACTCAACCAGGCAATTGTCATACAAAGTAATTTACCGTTGGTAAAAATTGTTTTCCCAGTAGAAGAGGGTAAGCCCTGGGATGGCAATATACTCAATGGACTGGATCAAGATTTATACGAAATAGCCAATTTGAACAGGGCTTTTGCCGTAGATACGTTTAATTTTGCCAATACACTCAAAATCGTTCAAGGTAACGACTCTAGTTTAGTATCTATGGATAAACGCAATGAAGTATATGCAGCAGAAGTAGGCCTTGTATACAAAGACAGTACAGTAGTAACGTTTTGTACTGAAACACCAGATTGCTTTACTCAAATAGAATCAGGACGGAAGTCGGTACAGAAGGTCATTGGTTATGGAAAACAATAGTTTTGTTGGGTGGTTTTATCTAAGTAAAGCTAATCGGCACCCACAGGGGCAAGTCTCTAGATGCCGATGCATATCGGTGCTTTAAGCGACAAGTCACAAGTTCCTTAGATGCCGATAAATATCGTTGCTACCCCCTATAGGCAACTAACAAATCCATAGTATGCTTGTTTTCAGCGATTTATGAGTTTGTTAGTTAAAAAGTAACTGAAGATCTGCAACGGCTTGCTATGCATGGGCTAAAACACAATAAACCTTGAATACCAACTATATACTTATTAAAAAGAAAATAAAACCCAACTCTCTCATTATATTATGCAACACAAAAGACTATTATTCTTACTCATAACTACTTTGTTAGTGGGCAACGTGTCGGGCTACAGCCAAGTTATTAAAAAACATTTTATCTACCTTACCGATAAAACCAACTCCCCTTACTCGCTTGATAAGCCTGCCGATTTTCTCTCAAAACGCTCTATAGAGCGCCGGAATAAACAAAGTATCAAAATTACCACCCGCGAGTTTCCTGTAAACCCTGATTATATTACCCAAATAAAAAACGCGGGGGCTAAGGTATGGTACAGCTCGCGATGGCTCAATGCAGTATTGATAGAAGCCAGCGATGCTACATTGGCAGAAGTAGTTAAACTAAGTTTTGTAAAAAGCAGCCGGGTACTAAACAAGGGCAGACAAAAAAGACAAATAGAAAAAGAAGAAAAACGCCGGCAACGTGAAGCCCGCAGAAAGCAGAAAAAAGCTGCCAATGTCAAGCAGCGTACTACCGAAGACATCACCATTGAGTCGGAAGCTGACTATGGTAACTCGCTTTTTCAGGCAAAAATGATTGGGGCAGATGCTATGCACGAGGCAGGCTTCAAAGGCAAAGGCATTGCTATAGCAGTAATGGATGCTGGATTTCAGAATGTAAACAGCCTCAACTTTTTTAAACATTTATTCAGTAATCAACAAATTGGGGGTACTTATGACCTAGTAGATAATAAAGTAGATGTATACAGCACCGGAAGCCACGGTACCAAAGTATTGTCGACAATGGCAGCTTACCTGAAGGGTACCATGGTAGGCACTGCACCCGAAGCTACCTATTGGCTCTACCGTACCGAAGATGTGAGCTCAGAATATAGAATAGAGGAAGTAAATTGGTTGATAGCTGCCGAAAAAGCCGATAGTGCAGGCGTAGATATTATCAATTCTTCGTTGGGTTACAATACATTTGACGATGCCAGTATGAACTATACCTACCAAAACATGGATGGTAATACCACTATTATCACCCAAGCCGCTGACTTTGCTGCTGCTGTAGGTATTTTGGTGATTAACAGTGCTGGAAACGAGGGCAATGATCCCTGGAAATACATAGGTGCCCCCGCTGATGGTGACTCAGTGCTGACTGTAGGGGCAGTAAACCCAAACGGTACTTATGCCTCTTTTAGTTCTAAGGGGTACACCTCCGACGGCAGACTGAAGCCGAATATTACAGCCATGGGAAGCAATGTCACCCTGGTGGGACCATTTGGCTCTACTGTTGGCAATGGCACTTCGTTTTCTGCCCCTACCCTGACTGGGCTGGCAGCGGGGTTTTGGCAGGCAAACCCAACGCTTACCAACATGCAAATTATTGACTACCTGCAACGCTCGGCAAACCAGGCTGCCAAACCCGACAGTTTACTGGGCTATGGTATCCCCAACTTTAACCGGGCACAGGCAATTGCCACTAACCCTACTGCGTTGACCAAAGCCACTGATGGTAGCTTTAGTTTTTCGCCCAACCCCTTAGATGGCTCTCAGGCCTTGCGCATCGTGTTTAAGCCAAGCTATCGGGGCAAGAGCGTTCAAATGCACTTGTATGACGCCAACGGCAAACTGGTAGCTTATGAGCATTTGGCAACAGCACCCATTGAATATAATTGGGGCAAACCAGGTAAACTTGCCAGTGGGGTATACACGCTCAAGATAAACACCAAAACTCACTCTAAAACAGCAAAAGTGGTAAAGAATTAGCCCGCCATTGACTACCTATTTTATTAGCAGACAAGCCCTCTTTTGTTCTATACCATTTTCTAGAGCAAAAGAGGTTTTTTATTGCCAAATAATGACTGACTCTGGATGTAATCTTAGATTTTTCATATCAAAAACCTCATAAATACCCAGACATTAGTTGCGCAATCAACAATTTTCAAAAATTAACATTTCATTAAGGCAAAGTAAAAATAAGGTTCCATAGATTTGGCAAAAGTAACAAACACAAGACAATAATCACTATCTAATGGAATTGATAAAAAATCTAGAGTGGCGGTATGCCACCAAAAAATTTGACGCCAGCAAAAAAATTAGTGCTGAACACTTAGAAAAAATCAAAGAAGCAGTACGCTTGTCAGCTTCGTCTTATGGTCTACAGTTATACAAAGTTCTCATTATTGAAGATGCTGAAGTAAGGGAAAAACTCAAGGCGGCTTCCTGGGGACAAACCCAAATTACTGATGCCTCACAAGTGGTGGTTTTTTGTAACTACAATGAAGTACAAGATGCACACTTAGACGATTACCTTCAGCGCAAAGCTACTTCAGTAGGTATGAAAGTAGAAGACCTCAAAGGATATGCAGATTTTATGAAGGGTAAACTGGGCGAAAAAACAACCCAGGAAATACAAGAATGGACTGCCCGCCAAACATACATTGCTTTGGGTAACTTGCTTGCCGCCACCGCCGAGCTAAACATTGATGCTTGTCCTATGGAGGGTTTTGAACCAGCTGACTACGATAAAATTTTAGGGCTTTCTGATCAAGGACTCAGCGCAGCCGTAGTAGCTACTATTGGATACCGATCGGCAGAAGATCAAACGCAACACGCACCTAAAGTAAGAAAAGAAACTAACGAGCTTTTTGAGGTAATATAGTATAGTGAAGTTGACCAAGCAAAAAGCCGCAAGTATTGCTCTTGCGGCTTTTTGCCTAAGAAGAAAATGAAGAAAGCTTTAGCTCTACAGGTGGTGCTTTGCTCAATCATTGATCAAGCATATAAACCACTCGGCACCCTGCCTTGGTGCAATGCTGTTGTAACAGGAGGCAAAATGCTTGGCTATAAAGTGAGGCAAAAAATACTCTTGGTGTTGTTGCTCAGTGGCTCCAAAGGGAGGCTCGGTACGATCTAAAAATACGTTACAAAACAATACCCCTACCAATTTACCTTCAGGTTTAAGCAATGATTTCACTTTTTGTACATAACTCTCCCGCAAACTGGGGTTAAGTGCACAAAAAAAAGTTTGCTCAATAATTAAATCGTATTGCCCTACCAGCTCGAAGAAATCTCCTTGTAGTAAATGAGCTTCTGGAAAATCAGGAGACCTTGACTTGAGGTTATCTAATGGGGCTTGCACAATATCTATCACTGTTACATTAGTAAAACCCTGTTGGTGCAAATATTCTGCTTCATGGCTATTGCCTGCTCCTGGAACAAGTATTTTCAAGTGCTTATCCTCTAATTGATCTACATAAGCTTTGATAGGTGTAGTAATGCTTCCGGCGTCCCAACCTGTATCTTGTGCCTGATAACGGTTGCTCCAAAAGTCTTTGTCAAGTGTTGTGTGCATAAAGATATATTGTATTTTGTGTGTCTATGTCTAAAACAGTAAATGCGCAACAATGTTGCGGGCATCACTAGAAACCCCCTGTGCCAAATTAATACTCACGGCTCTTGGTTGGTACTAGAAAATCCGTCGATAAATTACACAGTTATAACCAGCACGCTCTACGTTTGACAAAAGTCCCCAACGGGTAATTTCACGACTCAAAGCTGAAGGAGCAATTGCCAAACGTGCTACCCGCCTAAATTTGCCCTGGCTGAGGTAATATTTTACAATGGCTGGTTTGCGCTGCCGCAAATGATCTGTAACCACCAAATACTGATACTTGTACTGAGTGCGTTGTCGAGCTTCGCGGTCAGCAGTAGTGCCATATAAGTCCATATACTGGTAGTAGCTCCCCGCCTGTAACACGGCATAAAAATACATAGGTTCGCCGATTACTCTCGCCCCTTTTGGAATGTGCTTTTGCACAAACTGAGTGACTTGTGGTGGCTGACGTTGAGGGAGACTTGCCACTACCTGCAGATTTTTTAAAGCAAAATAACTCAAGTTAAACATTGCCAATAAAATCAGGGGATACATTCGTAAATGATAGCGTCTGGCAGGTAGTTGACTCAGGCTATAAAATATCAATAAATAATAAAAAGGCAAGATAAACACCGAATACTGACCATAATCGCGCACTAAGCAGTAAAACAATCCAATGCTACCCAGCCCTACCATTATTGGGGCTACCCAAAAGCGACGTGGATACTTATACAATAAGAGTATACTTGCCAACAGTGCAGTAGCAATCAATACATAAGAATGGCGAGGTACATAACCCACCCCTCCCACAAACCAACCCACCAAAGAATCTTTAATCGCTTCATTTTGCCCCAAATAAGTATCAACAAAGCGTGGCAAACTACCAAAGGCCACATAAACCCAACTTGAATAAAGGCCGATAATGCAGCTTCCCCAAAGCATCAAAAGCGGTAATTGTCTGCGCCATTGCCACACCAAAGCTACTGTCAGGGGCACAAAAATAAAAGCCACCCTTGGGGTAGTCAACGAGGCAAGAGCTACCATCAGCCCCGAGGCTGCTACTTGGTACCAAGGCAAAGTTTGCGCTCTCAGCAATCCTGGCATCAACAAATACATGCTACCCAGAGCAAAGCTTAATGCCAACAAATCCATACGTCCCTCGTGCATCACCAGGTAATACAATGGGTCGGTAAGTAATAATAGCCACCAACCTTTTTGCCAAAGCCTCCAGTTGGTTTTTTTGGGCAAATAATGCTGGTACAATTGACCAAACAAGCCGCTACTTAACCATACGACTACCCCACCCGCAATCAAATTTACTAATCTGAAGCTGGCAATACCAAAACCAAATAGCTGAAAACTGGTACCTGTCAACCAAAAGTATACAGGGCCATAAAGCTTTACTTCGGTAAAAATGGCTACCTGTGGCACCAGTTTTCCGGTGTTTGCCCAATGCCAGGCAATGCTGGCAAAAAAAGTTTCGTCGAACCAAGGTAAGGGGGATGTATGAAGGGTAAAAAACTGAAGGAGCACAAAAACACCCACAAATACCCCAAAGAAAAGCGAAAAAATGAAAGGTCTTTTGCTGGATAGTTTCATGAATGATCTTAAAATATTTTTAAGTTTACTATTGGTTTATCAAATACACTTGCTTACGTTCGTGCTCTGACAGTTGATAGGGCTACCTGCTCATCAACAGTATTTGTATTGGTGATTATTTCAGATATATCAAATCATGAACAAGCAAACATTTTTTACTCCCGGACCCGCTGCCCTATACCCTACAGTGGCACAACATATACAAAGCGCTTTAGATAAGCAAATCCCTTCTATTTCGCATCGGAGTAAGGTGTTTCAGGACATTTATAAGCAAACATACCATAATATCCGAACAATTTTTAAACTACCCGACGATTATGCAGTGCTTTTTACAGGGTCAGCCACCGAAGTATGGGAACGCATGCTACAAAACTGCGTAGAAACCGAATCTTTTCACTTGGTAAACGGGGCTTTTTCTAAGCGCTTTGCCGACTTTGCCCAACTTATGGGTAAAACTGCCCACCTGCATGAAGTGCCTTTCGGCGAAGGGTTTGACATGGCTAAAGTAGACATACCTTCAACTGCCGAAATGATTTGCGTAGCGCACAATGAAACCAGTGCAGGGGTAAGCACTCCAGTGGATGATATTCACGCTCTCAAAGACCAACACCCCGACAAATTGCTGGTGGTAGACATGGTGTCGTCAGCGCCTTTGCCTTTGCTGGATTTTAATAAAATAGATGCTGCTTATTTTTCGGTACAAAAAGCGTTTGGAATGCCTGCTGGGTTAGGAGTTTGGCTGGTAAACAAGCGCTGCCTTGACAAAGCCAAAAAACTGGAAGCCAAAGGACAAGCAACGGGGGCTCATTATCGATTAGTAAACCTTTGGAAATCGTTTGAAAAGTTTCAAACGCCTCCTACGCCCAATGTACTGGGTATTTACTTGTTGGGCAAAGTAAGCGAAGATATGCTCAACCAAGGCATAGATCAAATACGACACGAAACTGAGGTAAAAGCCAACCTTCTGTACAATGCCTTGAGTAATCCAACGATTTTTAAGGGGTTCTCTCCTTTTGTGGCCAACCACCAACACCGCTCTGCCTCGGTTATTGTGGCCAACACCCCTGGTTCGGCGGCTGAGTTTATAGCCAAGGTAGGGCAACACCACATGACAATTGGCAGTGGTTATGGTAAATACAAAGATGCTCAAATACGCATTGCTAATTTTCCGGCAACCAGTGTGGCTCAAATAGAACAATTGATTGAAACAATGACTCAGTGTTTATAGATTTTTGATGGCATAAAAAAAACCTCGCTCCATAATGAACGAGGTTTTAAAACTACGAATACTTACTATTTCTGTCTACTACTTGTAAAGTGAACAAAACTCTATGAAAAAATAATTGGTACTTACACCAACATCAACCTAATGAGTCAAAAAACTACTTACTAACCTATTTATTAAATATTACTTCAAAACACCTGTTAATCTTACTTGAATTTCTTTGCGCCTGTTTATAACGAGGCGTTCGTAATAATAAAGAACCTTTGTATGGGTTTGTACTCAAAGGTTTCACAAAAAACTTTTTTCTTTTCCAACCCACTCTTTTCAGTCAATGTAATATTATCTAAAAAAACGCTGTAACCTTTTTGAAAACATCAGAGTACCAAGTAACAAAATGAAGGTTTAGTAACGTGTTCGCAATAACTGTCCGGTTTAGAATAAATTAGCTTCGCAGAGCTTGAACTTCGTTCTGCGGTTCTCTTCACTGCCCTTCGTTATTTTTATTGCCCATAGCGATGCTATGGACGCAAAAACCGATGGCTAAAGCTTCGCTTTGCCGAGCTCTGCCAAAGGCTAAATGCCTCGGTCAGTTTTGAGTCTTTGCCCAAAATTCAGACACCTATTTTGAACACGTTACTTAGTTGAATGAACTCACCTTGGGTTCAATACATTAAAAAAATGATAAAAATGGCAGAAGAGTTAATTAACAAGGCAGAAGACTTGTTTGAATCAGGCAAATTCGAAGAAGCAATCATGGTGTATACAGAAGTAATCAATCAGCGAAAATACTTATCTCTTGCCCGTCTTACTTATGTATTTTACATGAGAGGGCGTGCATACAAAGCAACAGGCGACCTCGATAAGGCACGTCAAGACTGGCGAACAACTCAACAGTTGAAAGACGAAGGAGGCAATCCATGGCCGTTGGCGTCTTAGTACTCAGCACTGACAAGTTTATAAGTTGCTTATTTTTAAGTGTTTATAATTTTGTTATTTCAACGCAAAATCTTTCAATTAGATATAAATTATCAAACCTCTGACTTGTCAGGGGTTTTTATATTTAAACCCAGGTAGTAAAAAGCTATTTTTTATTACAATACTCCTCAGTGATTTTAGTCAAAGTTGTTTGCTGGTGATCAGTTATTTATGAATTTAAAAACTATTTAATTGGGTGTTTGGGCGTAAAACCGAAACACTTTTAAAAATAAAGTGAGTACGCAATCTTAATATAAAATACTGGTTTACAGCACTTAACAAGGTGAACATTTACTCAAAGCAGCTATGGGCTATCGACTAAATACTATGGACTATTGTTATTAAGTACATCTGCCAAATTCACAGTTATTAAATTATATACTCCAATTAGTCGTTATATTTGAGGTAACGAATACATATCTGGAGCTGATCTGGCTAAAAAATTGAATGCATTCAACCTTTTTGGATAGAAATAAACACAAATATGATGAATATAAAAAACCTGAAACTTTCCTACCATGAGGGCTTGTATTGCCTTGTGGCAATTTTGCTTGCTTTTGGTTCATCGGCAAAAGCCAAAATTCCTGATAGCTTACTTACCAAACAACACAATGGGTTGCACCAACAAATGCAAAAAACGTTGCGTCGGGCTTTGGCACCCAATCGTGGTAAAAAAAGCCGTGCTTGGCGCGATGGAGTCACTTTTTTGGAAATAGGCGGAGGAGCTGCTATAACATACCGCTCCAATGACAACAACTTTAAAGAAGCTCGTCGCCCCTTGCATTTCTTTGCCGAGTTTGGCAACACAGGTATTCCAGTAAGCTTTGTGCTTTCGTATAATATGAATACCCGTTTTAATGCCGATTCGCTGTCTATTAACCCTAATCATTTGAACTTGAGCCTTAAGTATTCGTTTTTGCGTTATGCTTATGCTATTCCTGAGTGGATAGATGCTTATGGTTTTATGGGGGTGGGCTTATGGACAATGCCTATAGTACGTCGCCCCGACCCAGGAGCCACCAACCAACTGGAGCGCCCGCTTGCCGACGAATCGGGCTTTAGTTTTACTGCAGGGGTGGGCATGTCTTTTCGTATCATTGACCGTTTTGCACTTCACGCTCAGCTCGCCTATTACAACGGAGGCACAGACATACCAGTGGTTACCCCCAACCCTAACCCAAATCCTCCGCCTGCCAGGGTGATAGTGCCTCGCCGCATAGATGCAGGCTCTTTACAGATACAAATTCTGCTCAGCTACAGGTTTGGTCTAAGTGGTGGCAAAAAATACGTTTGCCCTACATTTTTATAATGGCTATTTGCCTGTAAAGGCTGAAAGCACATCGCATAAAGCATTCAAAGCCACGTTGATACCCGTCAGTGTGGCTTTTTTTATGAAATATACCTTGCAAACAGGTTTTAAAGTTAAAAAAATGGTATTTTTGCAAAACATAACTCTTTAATTATCAAATATTTAATTGGATGGAAACATTTGACGCAGAAAAGTATTATAAGCATTTTCAGGTGCTGTATGAAGATAATCACCTGATTATTGTAAACAAAAAAGGCGGAATGTTAGTGCAGGGAGACAAAACGGGTGATAAAACGTTGGGTGACTGGGTAAAAGAGTATATCAAAGAAAAATATGACAAACCAGGTGCTGTGTTTTTAGGTATTCCACACCGGATAGACCGCCCCGTATCAGGCATAGTAATACTTGCGCGTACGTCGAAAGCCCTCGAACGTATGAATCAGCTTTTTAAAACACGCAAGATTCAAAAGACTTACTGGGCTATAGTAAAAAGAAAACCTGCCGAAGAAGAAGGCAAATTGGTACACTGGCTCAAAAAAGATGGGGCAAAAAACGTAGTGACTGCTCACGACGAACCAGTAGATGGAGCCCAAAAAGCAGAAACCAGGTACAAGGTATTGGGTAACCTCAACGATCATTGGTTGCTGGAAGTGAATCCGATTACGGGTCGCCCTCACCAAATAAGGGTGCAATTGGCAAGCATGGGATGCCCTATCAGAGGGGATATAAAATATGGTTTTCCGAGAAAAGATCCGGATAAAAATATTCACTTACACGCCCGACGGGTCTACTTTATGCATCCGGTAAAAAAAGAACCCCTGGTATGCATAGCAGGAGTACCCGAAACCCAGTTTTGGGAACAGTTTTTAGTCTTTGACGACCCTAGTGATGTTAAAAACAAAAATTTAGACTTTTTATACTAAGTGATCTGGAAAAAATAAGATGTGCCAATTTAAGAACTGACCTTTCGCAGTGGATATTTTTGGTTAATTCAGAAAAAATACAGCGTTGTTTTATGAGTGCGTTAGCTGGGCTCAGCCTTATTTTGTGGGCGTTAAGAAATTTGAGGAATGAAGCCGTAAAAACAGATCACTGACCGAGGAACGAGGGAATGTTTGAGCTGTTTCGGCGTAATGGAACAAATTTTAGCAACCACAAAATACAGCTGCGGGGTTTTGGTTCCTTTTGACCTGGAGCAAAAGGAACGGCTTACAAAAACCCGATTCTTGAATTATTAAACCAAGTTTGATATAACTGCTAAAGTATACAAAAGAACAAATTTTTGACCTGCGAAAGGTCAGTTAAGAAAATATATTGTTCTCAGACGATTCAAAAAAAACGGTGCATAGCCAAAGCTATGAGGCTTTTTTTTTGAGAAGAATGAAGGCAATAGATACACTTTAATGGCTCAAATTATTTATGAAAGATCACTAACGATTATAAGCCACTCACCGCAAGGTGCAAGTGGCTTTTTTAATGCCCTTAAACGTAACCATCCGACTTGGATTTAGGGAACAAACAAGAAACAGCATATGCCTTCGGTTACTGCAAAAGTGCCCTGTTCCTACAACTTTCAGTAACTTAAGGCTTAAAGAACAGCATTGAACCACGGACTATCGCCTAAATCGCCAGACCAACACATCTATTCACCCAAAAGCTACGGGTTTTCAAAAATAAGTTGGTTTTCAATTCATTGGTTCGCCTTGCTCAGGTCACCCTGCGGTAAGACCTTCGTGAGAGGTGGGAGGGCTTCTAATCTATATGAATTGTTAGCTACCTACAGAACAGGGTGTACCCAGAACCTTACCAAGATGCAACCATTTGATTATTTATAGTGTCTAGCCAACATACATCGTTCTTTTTTTTGAAGTTAGGTAAAAAACACTACCTTGCATTGCAAATTACCTGTTTTTTTTCCATTTTTGTATGGATAGTGTCCGTTTTTGTACATTTTTGTGTATAGAAACTGAACACTACGCCCCAGGAATAAAGGAACTCTGCCTTAGTAAACAACTGATAATCAAACACATAAAATGAGTGGTATTGAAGTTGCCAATCAGGTGATACTGTTTTAAGCCCAGGCAAAGTGTATTTTGTGATGATACAACAAACAAAAAATCATGAGTCAAAAAAGTAGCATTTTCGATATGATTGGTCCAGTAATGATAGGACCGTCCAGTTCGCATACTGCCGGAGTGGTAAAAATTGCCCGGGTAGCCCATAGTTTTTTAGGAGGTCAACCCGAATCAGCCACCATTACTTTTTACAATTCGTTTGCTCGTACTTATGAAGGACACGGAAGCGACCGAGCAGTAATTGGAGGATTGTTAGGCTATGACACAGACGACGCCCGGATAAAAAATGCTTTGCAAGAAGCAGAAAAAGAAGGCCTTGAATTTTTCTTTAAGTCGGTGGGCAACGCTTCTACTATGCACCCCAATACCCTGAAGGTGCAGGCAACCCGTGGCGATTTATCAGTAGAAATGACCGGAGAAAGTCTGGGCGGTGGTGTAATCAATATTGCGAACTATAATGGATTCAGGGCAGATTTTAGTGCCTCTATGAACACATTGGTGATCAAAGCCCAGGATATAAAAGGTAGCATTGCATTTATTGCTCAGGTATTGGCACAAGACGGTTGCAATATTGCCGCTATGAATGTATCACGCAAGGGCAAAAACGATATGGCCTGCCAATTTATAGAGATTGACTCTGAGGTGGCACCTATTACTTTAGAATATTTGCAACACCTTGAATGGATTCACGACGTGATCTATATTCCTTATTCAAAATAATTTACATCTGTTGTAAGTTTTTCGGCAATTGATTGACTAATGCAACAGACCAAAATCATATAACCATTTTGTTTGTTTTAACAAACTGTATAACTCCAATGAATAATATGTCATATTTACACCCATTTACCCGTAAAAACCTGCGATTTGCCCTGCTCCTATCCATAGGAATGCTTGGTGCTTTTGGTCTACGTGCGCAGGGGCAACCCGAAAACAAGACTACCAAGTCATCAAAGTGGTCTATCCAAAAATGTATTGATCACGCTATAGAGCACAACATAGACATCAAGCAAAATGCATTGACGATTAAAACCAATGAGTACAATGTACAACAATCCAAATTGGCGCGGTACCCATCGGTCAATGCTTCGGCAACTCAGGGGTTAAACTTTGGGCGATCTATTGACCCTACTACCAACGAATTTATCAATACAAGGGTGCTTACCAATAACTTTAGCCTAGATGCAAGTGTAACACTTTATAATGGAGGTAGGCTTCAAAAAACGGTAAAACGTGATTTGAAAAACATAGAAATAAGCAAACTAGACTTAAAAGCAACTACCAATACAGTGTCGCTAAACATTGCTACCTCTTACCTGGATGTTTTATTAAACCAAGAATTGCTTACAGCCGCACAACAACAGGTGGCCTCTACCAAAGAGCAGTTGACGCGTACCGAAAAGTTGCTCAAAGCGGGTTCGGTTGCCGAGAATGAAGTCATTAATTTACGGGCTACCCTTGCCAACGATGAACTACAGGTGGTCACTTCAGAAAACAACGTAAACCTGGCTCGCTTGAGGTTGATGCAATTAATGAATTTACCCTCAAACGAAAGTTTTGAAGTAGAACAGATAGATGTAGAAAACCTGGTGGCGCAACCTCACAACGAAACCCCTGCTCAGATTTTTGATATAGCCAAGGTGTCGCAGCCTACGATCAAAAGTGCCCTGCTTTCGGTAGAAAACAGCGAGATGTCTATCAATATTGCCAAAGCCGACCGCTACCCTACCCTTACCTTGGGGGCAGGAGTTTTAACAAGGTTCTCTGATGCAGGTAGACTGTTTCAAGAAACCGGAGAAGTAGCTCAAACTCCTATCGGGTTTGTAAATGGTACCAACCAAACAGTAGTAAGGCAAATCAATGTAACCGAAGAGCAGCCTTACACTTTTGGCCAACAATTGTCTGACAACCTCACTCAGTATGTATCTTTGAGGCTTTCTATCCCTATTTTTAACGGAGGGCAAGTCAATAGAAATATTTCTACCAGTATTATCCAAAAACGCCAGGCAGAGCTTACGGTGCAAAACAGAAAAAACCAATTGAGACAAGACATAGAGCAAGCCTACAATAACGCCAAAGCATCGCAAAACAGTTATCAAGCCCGAAAAAAGCTGTTAGAATCACGCGAGCTGGCTTTTGATATTGCTAAAAAAAGATTCAACGCTGGTGCTATGAACTCTGTAGACTTTAACCTTGCCAAGATAGACCGTGACCGGGCGCAGTCTGATATGATCAGGGCTAAGTATGACTATTTGTTCCGCACTGAGGTATTGAATTTTTATATGGATAAACCATTAGACTTTAAATAAAAACAGTAGGTAAAACACAAAAATAAAGTGGTCTAAACAGAGGCGGTTACTTTTGTAGTTTTACCAAACATAGGTGAGTATTGATGCTTCAAACAAACGGTATTGAGATAAATAAAAATATACTTGTAGCAGGTACAGCTTGCTACTACTTTAGAATAAAAACTTTGTTGGTGCTTTGAGGACTGGCAAAGCTAATTTTGAGCTCACCTGGAGTCGCTTTTTGGTTGTAAGTTTGTCATTGCATAAGTTTTCAACCATAAATTGTGACTCAATGTGAGTTCATTTTTTATTTTCAAATATTTATAAATATCTTTCTGATTATCAGCGTAAACCAAAACTTTACTTACTTTAAAAATGTCTAAAAAGAAAAAAAGAAGAAAATCACGGTTGGGCAGAAACATCCTGATTGCACTTGTGCTCATTGTAGCAGGGATTTTTGTTGCCCGATCAGCAGGTTTGATTGGCAAGAAAAAGCTGACCCAAGTATTTACTGCCAAAGCAAAAAAAGTAACCATTATAGAGCAAGTAAGTGCCTCCGGAAAGATTCAACCCGAAATAGAAGTAAAAATAAGCCCTGATGTGTCAGGTGAAATAATGGAAGTACTGGTAGAAGAAGGCGACTCGGTAGTGAAAGGGCAACTTTTGCTCAAGATTCGCCCGGATAACCTACAGGCAGCACTTGATAACTCGCAAGCCATACTTAATTCGCGTAAAGCCTCTACTGCTCAGGCAGAAGCCGCTTATTATCAGCGCAAAGCAGAATACGGACGCCTAAAACTTGAGTTTGAAAGGAGTAAAAAGCTGTATGAGCAAAAGGTGATTTCTGAGGCAGATTTCCAATTGGCAGAAGCCAACTTTAATGTAGCTAAACAACAGCTTACATCTGCCAAACAAAACATAGAAGCAACTAAATTCAATGCCCAAAGTGCCGCAGCAAACGTCACCCAAAACCTGGATAACTTGTCGAGAACTTCAGTTTTTTCTCCAGTAAACGGCACCATATCTAAACTCAACGTAGAGAAAGGAGAAAAAGTAGTGGGTACAGCCCAAATGGCGGGTACTGAAATGTTGCGCATAGCCAATCTCAACAACATGGAAGTGCAAGTAGATGTAAACGAAAACGATATTGTAAGGGTAGAGCTAAAAGATACCGCAGTGATAGAGGTAGATGCTTATATTAGCCAAAACAAAAAATTTAAGGGAGTAGTGACCGAAATAGCCAACACTGCTAACCCTACTACTTCGCCCGATGCAGTTACTGAGTTTAAGGTAAAAGTGAGAATTTTGCAGGAATCTTACCAGGATTTGTTAAACAAGAAAAGAAAAATGGCTCCTTTCAGACCAGGCATGACTGCTTCGGTAGAGATAAGAACCAATACCAAAAACAATGTACTTTCGGTACCTCTGGCTGCTGTAACTACGCGTGTGCCAGGCAGTGATAAAAAGAAAAAAGGAAGGCGAGGACGTGGTAAACCAAATAATGCCGCAAAAGACAATGCAAAAAAGAAAAAAAGTGTGCCCCAGGAAGTAGTTTTTGTGTATGATGCCAACACTAAGAAAGTGAGCAAACGCAAAGTAAAAACTGGCATTAGCGATTTTGAAAATATTGAAATACTCAAAGGGCTTAAAGAAGGTGATGAGGTAGTGACTGGTCCATTTGCTATTATATCTAAACGCCTGAAAGACAAAGAACAGGTAAAGAAAACAGACAAAGATAGTATGAATAAAGAATAACGGACAAACTCATCTCAATAGTCCATAGTATTTAGTCGATAGTCGATAGCTGATTCGAGTAAATGTTTACCTTTTTAAATGCGGCACAGCAAAGCTGTAGCCATCGGTTATTGCTCGTAGCGCTGCTACGAACGCAACCGTCGCTCAAGCTGGTCCAACATCCACAGGATGTTGCCATCTCGCCTCAGTGGTAAATCTCTATCTCCAAATGGATACCTTATTTTTCAACCATTCCTAAGAGCTTGGTAAAAAAGCCATTTTACTTATATTCATAAGCAAAATGGCTTTTTTATTTGTAGTGATATACAGAGGAAAATTTGAACTGACGCAGGAATGTCAGGCTTTAGATAAAATGTCTATCCAATTCGTTTATTGTTGTAACAAAATTCAGTAGATTTGTTCGGGTAACTTTCCAAAAATAAATTACGTCTTTTTAGGTTTACCTCTTATACTAAAAGCTTATTTAAGTTTTTGTTGGTGAGGGGTTTTGTCAGAAGTTTACCATTGGTAGATGTGTGATATTAAATTTGTTACACCTCTGTATCAAACCCAGCTTAGAAATGGTACCAAAATAACATGCTTAATTGTAATCGGGGCTTACAGCCTTGCTGGACACACTTTGTTAAATGATAGCACTTTATTTTTACACCGTTCCTGAGGACTTCCTAAATTGAAAGGCTTTATTTTTATAAATTACTTAGTTTTTAGCAGATTGTTTTGTGAGGATATGAATAAACTACTCATTCTTGGTTTTATTATTAGTACGCTTGCCAGTTGCATTCCCATTCCCCCCATTGTTGTTCAGGATAAAGTAAAAAAAGAGGTCAACCCCTTTGCCCATAAAAAATTTGTGACCAGAGACTTTAACTACGAATCTACTTTAAAAACAGTTTTGCTGTACCCCAAAGGCAATACTCCTACTCAAGCGCTTGAGTCGTCGGTCATGTATTTGGGACAAACCGCTCCATTGGTTCTAGAGTTTGACGACCTTTCGGCAAAACCTTCGGCGTTTAGTGCCAAACTTATCCACTGTAACCGTGATTGGACTATTTCGAGCTTAAACGAAATAGAGTTTATCAACGACCTCAACCTGTTTCATTTTGATGCTCCTAAATTATCTAACAATACACACCAAAAGTATTACCATTACTCTTTTACTATTCCTCCAGTAAAAACATCAGGCAATTACTTGATCAAGATTTTTCGCAAAGGTCAAGAAAAAGACCTGGTCTTGATTCGTAGGTT
Source organism: Microscilla marina ATCC 23134 (assembly GCF_000169175.1). Lineage (NCBI taxonomy): Bacteria > Pseudomonadati > Bacteroidota > Cytophagia > Cytophagales > Microscillaceae > Microscilla > Microscilla marina. The sequence continues at coordinate 227,424 of NZ_AAWS01000005.1, read as the reverse complement.
TATGGTATACGAAAAAAAGTGGGAAATAAAGCCTTCCATTATAGAAAAGCCCAACGGCGAACATTTAATACAATGCAAAATACATTATGGAGGGGTGGAGCTTACCAATCCAGAAAATATTACAGTGCTTATCAGGCAAAATCAACGCTGGGACAATGCTTTGTTGATACAAAAGGCCAGTACACGTGACACTAAGAATAAGTTTATAAGCTACCAGATGACTACCAGGGCTTTTGAAGGCTCCAACGAGTTCCGAAGATTTGACATGAGCAGCTTTCAGTTTATCGGAAAACGTATTTATAGCACCGAAACCCTCGAGACAGGCAACATAGTTACCCTTGAAACCGACAAGTTACGCCCTCAGGCTACCTATAAAAAAATCATGGATTTCAATGGAGGATATATTGTATACGACGAACGCGGTGGAAACCCTCAGCTCAAGGCAGACTATGCTCAGGTAAATTTTACGCTCAAATGTAATGAATTGAAAGATGAAGTGTATGTGGTAGGCAAGTTTAACAATTGGCAAACAACCCCCAAAAACCGCATGAACTATAACTTGGAAACACGTCAATACGAGGCCGTACTTTTGCTCAAGCAAGGGGTGTATGATTATATGTATGCCCGAAAAACAGAGGATGGGCAAATATTTTATTTTGACCAACTAGAGGGCAATCACCCTAAAACAAACAATCAATACGAAATATTTGTATACTACCGCCAATCCGATTCGCGTAATGACCAAATGATAGGATATACTACTTTTGGCTCAGGTAGTTAGGTAGTTAATTGTGGCCTAAAAATCAGTGTTTTTAACTCCAAAGCTAAAGGAGAATAAGTACTGAATAATTTACTTCAACAGGTGCTCTATTTGCTTGTTTTTGGGCAAAAACATTGTACAACGATTGCAAGCTTCATGAATGGGTGAAGCGGCCTTTCGTAATTCCCTGAACTTCTCTCCTTGCCATATTTTTTTAAACGAATGGGTAGCAAGGCTTCCAATGATTACCTGATTGGTAAGCGTACAACAAGGTGCTACGCTCCCGTTATGGTCTATTAAAGCGTGAGTCCAAAGTGCATAACAAGGGTGATGTTGGTAATAATCAGCGGCATAATTGCCTTGAGCGCTGCTTTGTATTTGTTGAGCCGACACACCAAAAACCCAAATATCATCCGGTGTTACTTCTAACCCTAGTTGTTGTGCTTGTTCAAAAGTTCTAGGGGCGACTTCCCTGTTAAACTCTTTTATTTGTTCTGCATTAAGCGATTGAAGTTCATCATTACGCGCATATATTGGTATCAGGTGAAAGCCTCTGGCTCCTATTTTATCAACCAACTGGGGTAATTGGTTTACTTGACGGTAGTTGGCTTGGTTGATGACCATGTTCAAGAATATTTTGCCAGAAGGTATACCACTGCCTGATTTGTTGATAAATGCTTGCCGCAAAAACTCCGCACCTCGCACCGAACGCTCAAAAGCACCTTGCATGCCCCTAATGTTGTCGTGAATAGCTGGGTTGGGGCTGTCTATAGAAATATTCACTTTTTTAAGTCCGGCGTTGACCATATCTACCGCTTTTTGCTCAGTAAACAAGGTAGCATTGGTGGTTAAAGTAACTTTGATGCCTTGTTTACGCATCCACTTCACTGCTTGTGGCAGGTTGGGGTACATCATGGGCTCGCCTCCTGATAAATGAATACGCTGACACCCTAACTTAGCCAGGTCAGGAATGAGTTTTTTAAGTATTTTTCTGTCCAACATTGCTCCTCGCCACCTCCAGTGGTTGCACATTTTACAACGAAGGTTGCAATCCCACAAAAGTTTTATTTTTACAAACACAGGTTTGTAGGTGCGCCCTTTGCTAAGGCTTTTACGAAAACGGTGATGGTCTTGCTCCAGGGCTTTGATATACATACAAGTGCTTGTTTTTTGTCTCAATAGTCCATAGTATTTAGTCGGTAGTCCATAGCTGATTCGAGTAAATGTTCACCTTGTTAAATACTGTAAACCGAACTTGTGAGCTCAACGAAGTTAATCAGTATTTTATATTAAGACTATATACTCACTTTATTTTTAAAAGGGTTTCAGTTTTAGCCTACACCAACCAGTTAAATAGTTTGTAAATTCATCAATGACTGATTACCAGCAACCAACTTTCACCAAAAGTACTGCGGAGTATTGTGTCTAATATAACCAAAATATACTTTTTAATCCCTTTAAGTCTTCAAATCTATCAATAAGGGTATTATAGGTTTATAACCTGCCATTGAACCAAAGTTAAAAAAACTTAAGCCAGCAAGATGACGCCAAATAGCCTGTCGTTTTTTCCTGATATTTAAGGCGCTACGTTTCGCTATAGGCAAACATTGTCTACAATCAACCATTAAAGAATTAAATCCCTAAAAATCAATTACTTAAGCCAAAAAACAGATTTTTCACTCTAAGCAGGTAAACCAAAATATGGTGGTGAAAACCCCTCGTGGGGCAACGCTCTTCGCTTTCAGTGCTCCCTTCATTCAGAGTATATCTGCCAATTAGTCCATCCTTTTCAAAAAAGTATTATCTTTGTGAATTAGAAACTCCCTGAATTTTGGTCTGTCTTTTAGAGCTGGGCGTCTTACGTGTAACTTTATAGGCTAGGTTCATCTTCAGGTACTAAAATTTATGGGCTGCAAGCTTTACAAAAGTAAATTGCTTGCCTATCTTCATTTGATTTTAAAAATATAACCAAATATAAACGGCTTCTAGACAACTTGTTGTACAACAGGTATAAAGGCAAGGTTTAAAAATACACCATCTATTTTTAAGCTATGTCAAAACAAAAAAAGCGCAGAACAAAGCACTATGTTAGATTTTGTAGGAAAAACTGTTACCAAAATTTTTGGTAAGAAATCGGATCGTGACTTAAAAAAATTGCTTCCTTATGTAGGTACTATCAATAATGCCTGGAAGCAACTCACCTCACTGTCGGATGATGAGCTAAGGGCTAAAACTCAGGAAGTAAAAGATACCATCGACGAGCAATTAAAAGAGATAGATGACAAGCTTGCTGAACTTCGCAAAAAAGCCGAAGAAGACAGTAGCTTGACAGTGAACGACAAAAACGAGATTTTCAAGGAAGTAGACACGCTGGAAGAAGAGCGCAACAAAGAACTTGAAAAAGTACTGGAAGAGGTACTGCCAGTAGGCTTTGGTATTGTCAAAGAAACTGCCCGTCGTCTTAAAGAAAACAAACAACTAGTCGTAACCGCTACTTACCTCGACAAACAGTTTGCCGCTACTAAGCCCCATGTAGAAATAGACGGAGAACAGGCGATATGGCATAACCAATGGATGGCTGCAGGCAATGAAATTACCTGGGACATGGTACACTACGATGTGCAGTTGGTAGGTGGGGTAGTACTACACCAGGGTAAAATTGCGGAGATGGCTACTGGAGAAGGTAAAACGTTGGTGGCAACCCTACCTGCCTTTCTGAACGCCTTGGCTCGTCGTGGAGTACACGTAGTAACTGTAAACGACTACCTGGCCAAGCGTGACTCCGAATGGATGGCTCCTTTGTTTGAGTTCCACGGAATGACCATTGATTGTATTGACAAATACGAGCCCCACTCGCCCGAACGACAAGCTGCCTACAATGCTGACATCACTTATGGTACTAACAATGAGTTTGGCTTTGACTATCTGCGTGACAATATGTCACATAACAAAGAGGAGATCGTACAACGTCGTCATCATTATGCCATGATAGATGAGATTGACTCTATCTTGATTGACGATGCCCGTACACCTTTGATCATCTCTGGCCCTATTGAGAAAGGCGATGAGCACGAGTTTGACGAATTGAAACCAAAAATTGCCCGATTGGTAGACGTTCAAAAGAAAGTAGTTCAGGGATTTATCAATGAAGGTAGAAAAAAAGTAAAAAGCGAAGATAGCAACGAAGTAAAAGAGGCTGGTGTTGCGCTTTTTAGGGCTTACCGTGGTTTGCCCAAAAGCAAGCCTTTGATTAAACTGTTGGGAGAAACGGGTAACCGTGGAGTGATGAAAAAAGCCGAAAACTACTATTTGGCTGAAAACTCTAAAAACATGCCTGAGGCAGACGCTCCTCTTTACTTTACTATAGACGAGCAAAACAACCAGGTAGAGCTTACCGACAAAGGCATTGAGTACATTACGGGTAACAGTGAAGATAAAAACTTCTTTATTCTGCCTGATATTGCCGTAGAGATTGGGCGTATCAAGGATGACCGTGAATTGAGCGATGAAGAAAAACTCAAACAAGAAAAAGAGTTAATTGCTGAGTTCAGTGTAAAAACAGAGCGTGTGCACAGCATACAACAATTGCTTAAGGCATACACTCTTTTCGAGAAAGATACCGACTATATCATTGTTGACAATCAGGTAAAGATTGTAGATGAGCAAACAGGTCGTGTAATGGAAGGACGACGTTACTCTGATGGTTTGCACCAGGCGCTGGAAGCCAAAGAAAGCGTAAAAATTGAAGATGCCACCCAAACTTATGCCACAGTAACGCTCCAAAACTATTTCCGGATGTACCACAAACTGGCAGGTATGACGGGTACAGCCGAAACTGAAGCAGGCGAGTTTTGGGATATTTATAAACTAGACGTGGTAGTGATCCCTACCAACCGTCCTATTGCCCGTGATGACCGCAATGACTTGGTGTTTAAAACTGCCCGTGAGAAATTCAGTGCAGTAATCGACGAAGTAGTAAAGCTTACCGAAGCAGGTCAACCAGTGTTGGTGGGTACTACATCGGTAGAGATTTCGGAGCTATTGAGTCGTATGCTCAACCTACGTAAAATCAACCACCAGGTATTGAACGCAAAACTGCACAAGAAAGAAGCAGATGTAGTGGCTTTTGCCGGGCAATCAGGCACCGTAACCATTGCCACTAACATGGCAGGACGTGGTACGGATATTAAGCTTAGCCCAGAGTCTAAAACGGCGGGTGGTTTGGCAATTATTGGTACCGAACGTCACGAATCTCGCCGGGTAGACCGTCAGTTAAGGGGACGTGCGGGTCGTCAGGGAGACCCTGGTAGCTCTCAGTTTTTTGTAAGCTTGGAAGACAACCTTATGCGTTTGTTTGGTTCAGATCGTATTGCCAAAATTATGGACCGAATGGGCTTAAAAGAAGGAGAAGTGATTCAACACTCTATGGTGACCAAGTCGATAGAACGTGCCCAAAAGAAGGTAGAGGAAAACAACTTTGCCCAACGTAAGCGCTTGCTTGAATACGATGATGTAATGAACGAACAACGTAAGTTTATCTACAGTCGTCGTCGCAATGCCTTGTATGGCGACCGTCTTGAGTTGGATACTCTGAATACTTTGTATGATTTTTCGGCAAGCATTGCACAAGCTTATCAAGGCTCAGGCGACAGGTACGAAAACTTTAAAATGGATGTCATTGGTAGCTTGAGTTTTGATACAAGCATTACTCAAGAAGAGTTAGAAACAGCTCCGGATTTGGGTAACCGATTGTTTCAGGAGGCTTACAAGTTTTACCAAGACAAGAACAAACAGATCAAGGAGATTATTTTGCCAGTGTTGACTGAACGTTACGAAGCTTATAAGGCCAACGCACACGAAATTACCGATCTAATTCCTTTTACGACCGATGGCAACCACACGGCTATTAGCGTACCGTTTAATCTTAAGAAAGCTTACGATACTGGTGCTGAACATATCATCAATGAGGTAGAAAAAATTCATACCTTGATGGCCATCGACCAGCAATGGAAAGAACACCTGCGCGATATGGATGACATGAAACAGTCGGTACAAAACGCAGTGTATGAGCAAAAAGATCCTATAGTAGTATACAAACAGGAAGCCTTTAGTTTGTTTGAGCACTTGGTACACAAGGTAGATCAAGAGATTGGTACTGCGCTTATGGCAGCTCAGATAGCCATCATGGAAGAAGAAGAAGGCGATGTTGAAATTAAACAATCAACCCGCAAAGACCGCAGAAAAAAGCGTCGTTTTAACGAAAACAAAGAAGATGCAGCGGGTTTCTCAGCAAGTGGTGCTGGGCTAGACCTCGGCGAAATGCCACAAGAACGCCAGGAACCAGTCAAAGCAGACAAGTTGCCTTCGCGTAACTCTAAGGTAACCGTACAATATACAGATGGTACCGTGAAGAAAGACGTGAAGTTTAAAACTGTAGAGGATGATTTTAGAAACAATAAATGTGTGCTTATAGAACAATAAGCCAATCAACAACCCAAGGTAAACACCGAAGTTTTTTTAGGCTTTGGTGTTTACTTTTTATAACCAAACCTACACTAATAAAAAAACTGGAACTATGTATCGACAGATACCAACAGGCAGCTTCAGTGCATACAAGAAAATTAATCAACTATACACCTATGAAGAGAATTACTACTTTTGGAATGTTTGCCATGTTGATGTGGCTGGCGAGTTGTACACCTAAAGGTGTGCCACAAACGAAAAAAGATGTAAAAGAAAACCTTTCGGCGAAAAGGCTTAAGTACGACTATTCTATTGAAAAATTTGATGGTAAAGGATTGGTTATCAATGTGCCAATGGAAATGAATGCTACTGATTTTAAATTTTACATCACCGAAGCTTTAAATGCTATCCTGGACAATCCTATATCTAAAAAGTTTGGTATTCACCGCGAGCGGTACGAGGGTTACCGTATTCAGATATACCGTGGACGCAGCAAAGCAATGGCTGCTAAAGCACGTCGTCGTTCTTATGAAATATTCCCACACTTGCGCCCTTACATGGAGTACAAGTCTCCTACTTATCGTATTAAGGTGGGCGATTTTCTGGAAAAATATGAGTATGTAAAAGTCTTCAAAAGACTTAAGAGAGAGTTTCCGTCGGCAATGATTGTTCCTTCTATAGTAACGGTTACTGTAGATTATGGCGACTAAAACAGCCTTGTAGCTGACAGAGAATGGGCGAGCTACCCTAAGCATTGAGAAAGCAAATCTGCCCACTTAATTTTAACATAAAAAGTAAAAAAGGGTTGACATACTCGATGATGTCAACCCTTTTTTTATACTATCAAAGCGCTTTACCTACAGCTATTTTTTAATAATTTTCACCGATTGTACCGTTTTACCTTCCTGAATGGCAGTACAATAATATACTCCATCGGGGAGCCCTTCCAGGTTGATATAAAAACTGTGCTGCCCTTTGGCAAGTTGCTTATTCTGACACAACTGCTTGACTACATTGCCTTGACGATTAAAAACCAATATAGTAGTATTGGATGTATAATGGGTATTTACGCTCAAGGTAGTGGCTGACTTCATAGGGTTAGGGTAACTCTTGAGTTGAAGCATTGTCGATTTTTTACCCCCTTTGGTTTTAGAGTTAAAATAAGGCGCATGGTTATTCACAAACTCATAAGCATTGGTTTTGTCCCAATTGACCGACCAGGTCATTACTCCCCTAAAATCAGGATAGCCACTGGCATTTTGCAACGTGTACCTGCCACCAAAAGAGGTGCCTTTCATTAAGTAATCGAGCGCTTGATGTACTTTGGCGGGTGCCAAATAACCACCTGCAGGAGCCGCTTCAGGCTTTGCGGGCAAACCTATAGCTACTTGGTCTTGACGCAGTGGGGGAAACATCGCATTGGTGTTTCGTCCTACCGGAAAACCTCTCAACAACATTTCGCTCATTGCCACCGCAAAATCTGCCGTAGACTGGGCATAAATTTGATTGTCAGGTCCAAACTGAGTTCCTGTGTTATACAACTGTGGGTGAACATAAGTAAGCTTGTCTCTTAGCCCGTGTATCACAGGCAGGTAGCCCCCAAAAGCTCCTCCATAGTTGGCAAAACCTCCTTGTAAATATTGCACCTCAGGAGCCGCACTCAAAATAAAATCATCGCCAAACTCATTGCACAAAGTGCGGGTGGCCGAAATCAGGTTTTTGACCTTGGGCGTGGTAGGCTGGGTGAAATCGGTATCACCTGGATCCAAAATCACTGAAGAACCTTCTACATCTATGTCCATTCCATCAAAACCATATTCAGTAATGATGGTACGCATAGACGTAATAAATTTTTGGCGATCGGCTTCAGTTTTGAGTTCTATAGGGGCAGTGGCTCCTCCTATAGAGATAAGCACTTTGGTGCCTCTTTGCTGGGTTGCCTTGATATCGGCAATAAAGGCTGCTTTAGACACTTGCGCCGGGGCAAAAGTCATCGTCATATCTGTGTGTGATACAGGTATGGCAAAAGCCACACATATTACATTATAGCCCACGGGTACCTCCTGAAGGGGCATGTAAGGCGCTGACCACAAGTTCCAATTATGCCAGTAACCTACCACCAAATGTTTGGGCAATGCCGGGTTAGGCGTGCTATTGCCCACTTGTATCCATACTGTGGCCGAGGTCGTTGTTTTTCCTTCGTTGTCGGTGGCTATTGCCGTCAGCTGGTGTTGTCCTGCCGGGGCATTGTTCCAGGTAAACTGGTAAGGAGCGTTGGTGGCTTCGCCCAACTTTTGACCGTTGGCATAAAACGCTACTTTCGTCACTGTACCATCTGCGTCAGAGGCATTGGCTTTAATCGTAATGGCGGTATTTTGGGCAAACTGACTGCCACTGTTAGGCGAGGTAATGCTTACGGCTGGGGGTTGCCCACTCACTACCGATACCGTAATGGCGGCCGAAGTGGTAGTTGCCCCATCATTGTCCTGGGCTATTGCAGTCAATTGATACTGGCCTGCCAAGGCTCCGTTCCAGGCAAATGCGTAAGGGGCGCTGGTCGCTTCACCCAAGAGGGTGTTGTTGGCATAAAATTTTACACTGGTTACCTGACCATCTGAGTCTTGAGCAGTGGCTCGTAAATCGATAGATTGACCATCGCGAAATTGGCTGTTATTGGCAGGTTGGGTAAAGCCTACAGTAGGCGGTACATTGCCACTACCTCCCCCACAATCGCCCAACAACTCCCACGGATTGCCATCTGTACCCGCTGGACGCTCGTTTCTTGTCCACCATTTGTTGCGGTATTTTTTGCCTTGGTAAGCCACCACATTGCCTGGTTTTGCATATACTTGAGTAGCACTCCAGGCAGGTATTCCCCAACAGTCGCCTTGGGTATTGTCGGCTACTTTTATACTTATTTGATCTCGCCCCAGCTCGGTATTATCTGATCCGTAAGCCTTGACCACCAGGTTATGTGTGCCTTGGGAGGCGTTTTGCCACACAAAGGTATAAGGAGCACTGAGGTCTTGTCCCAGTTTTTGGTTTCCTACATAGAATTCTACCCTGGCTACGTTGACCGAAGCCCCCGAAACCAATGCTTTGATGCCCACGGTGCTACCTGTGGCCACTAAGGTATTGGCGGTTGGCTCTACAATCGCCAATGCCCCGGCTGCACAGTCGCCTAGATACTGCCAGGGGTTGGCGTTCATTGATTTAGTTGGGCTTTCGTTTTTTGTCCACCATTTGTTGCGGTACTTTTTACCTTGATAAGTCACCACATTGCCAGCTGCAGAATATACCTGAGACGCGCTCCATACAGGTATACCATTGCAATGCTGCCGTTGATCGGTCACATTTTGCGCAGTTAATAAATAGGGCAATACAGCAAGTATCGCAAGCATCAAGTACCGATAGGTCCATTTGATTTTATGCATCTTGATAAACTTTTGGTTTAGTAATATTTTGCTAACCACAACGGTAAACAGGAAGCAACTGCCCAAATACCAAGTAAACAAAAAGTAAACAAGCAAGCATAATTGTAGGCATTTCCATGTATGATTTCCAAAATGGTACTCAAATAGCCCTCAAAGGGCACTTAAGGTATCTTTTTGGCTAAAAAACAGGTAAAAAACATTTTCAGAGAAAAAATCAAATGTTTACCTTACTTACTGCTGACAGTCAATAATTTAAACTTCTGATGTTTACAAAAGTTGCTATATACAACTTGTTGATATTTGTCTGCTCAAGTAAGAAAATTGACAAAAAACAAATCGGAAATTTAATCACAACTACTTCATATTTCAGAAAACGTGCCTGCTCTTTTTGGCAAAACATTCTTAAGGAAATGACTCCGAAATGTAACGATCATAGTGACTTTGCCAGAGATCAATCAATTAAGAATTGGTAGATGGATAAAAAAAAGAACCCAAACCTTTGCTGTAGTTCGGTTGGTTCCTTCAAAATCAGTTTAAATATTGTTTTTAGAAGGTGAAACAGGGCTCTCCAAACTTGTCTTCGGGGTAGTTTTTTCGGCTAATTTTAAACAAACTCTAAATGGCCGCTTTAACCACAGAGCGCTATGAAATTAAACAAGCCCTTATCAATAGACCCCTCGCTCTCCCCTACTTCTCTCTTTATCGATCAAAGGCTTGCTCAATGAATATTGGTTGCGTTGGCTTGCTGCCGATAAAAATAGTCTTTCATGGCATTTACATTGTTTGCGCAACCTCTCAGAGTGGTTACGTCTTCGCTGCTGGGATGGTATCGATGAATACCCACCAACAACGCCTAGGTTTGTTGTGTCATGGCCTACCTTATTATTTGCTCTCTTTGTTTTTTGCCACATACAAAATCAACTCTTTGCTGTTTTTCACCTCTAGCTTATCTATCAGGTTTCGGCGGTGGGTTTCTACTGTAGTGTCAGCAATAAACAATTGCTTACTTATTTCCTTCGTAGTCATTCCTTTGCCTATCAAGGCAAGTACTTCCTTTTCTCTTTTGGTCAATTTTACCTGAGGGTTTGGCTTGGCTTTTTTACTCTCTTGAATACTCTTAATGAGGGTATCGGTCACGGCTTTGCTAAAATACTCTTCGCCCGCATAAATGGTGCGAATAGCGTTAACTAGTTCACTAGCACCTCTATTTTTAAGAATATAACCCGAAGCACCCGCCGCAATGATTTCTTTGATGTAAGACTCGTTGTTGTGCATGGTCAAAATCAACACCTTGATGTTAGGATATTCAGTCCTGATCTTCCGGGTAGTTTCTAAGCCATCCTGTACAGGCATGTCTACGTCTAACACCGCAATGTCTACATCTAGTTGATTCAGTTCCAATAGTTTAAAAGCGTGGTGCCCGTTATAGGCAAGCCCTATTACTTCTATGTCATTGGTTACTTTAATCAACGCCTCTAGCCCCTCCAATACCATGTGGTGGTCGTCAGCAATAATTACTTTAATTTTTTCTTTGTCTTGCATAATGGTTTACTTTTTTGGTTGCTTGGTTTCTTCTATTTCGTTGGTTTCAAATGATACAGGAATGTCCAGCATCACTGCCGTGCCCTTGCCCAGGCTAGAGTCTATGCTGTGTGTTCCTGAGAGCAACTTTACTCTAGACTCAAGCCCCGCCAGCCCAATGCCCCTTTTAGTTTGAGCTTCTACCACATCAAAGCCCCGTCCATCGTCTTCTACGCTAATGTGCAAGTTGGCTTCTTTATGTTTCCAATAGAGTTGAATTTCTACCTCTTGAGCATCGGCATGCTTGAGCACATTGCCCAATAGCTCTTGTACAATGCGGTATACTTGCACCTCGTATTTGGCGGGCAGGCGTTGCTTTTCAAAGCCTGTATCTATCACCTCTATGGTCAAGGCTTGAGTATCTTCTATGTTTGATTTTAAGTCGTTGAGCGCGGGAATCAAGCCAAATTTTTGTAAGGCTTTCGCCGAAATATCGTGCGATACCTTGCGCACCGAGTTACAGGTTTCGTCGAGTAGGTTCATTGCCTTGTCATACCTTTGCTCGTGTTCGGGCTGTACCCAATCTACCGACTGGCTCAAGGCAGTAAATTGCATTTTCACCACCGATAACATCCCCCCTAACCTATCGTGCAAGTCTTGGGCTACCCGTTCGCGTTCTTTTTCTTGTCCTTCCAGCATTTTGCTCAAGGCAATAAACTCTTGGTCGTTGAGCAATTTATCTATTTTTTGTTGTTTTCGGTGCACCTTGCGGCGTTCCTGATAGTTTTTTACAATGGCAAACACAATGATGAGCAACAAGAGCAAACCTACCCCCAAAAAGTAGTTTGCCAAGGTTTGCCTAAACGAATATTCTTTGAGGTGGGCAAGTTCGGCACTTTTTATTTTTTGGTCTTTCTCCAGCAATTCGCGTTTATGTTTTTCCTTTTCGTAATTGTCTTTGTAATCCATTGCCTTTCGAAAGTTGGTTTCTAACGAATCGCGCGCATTTTTATATTGATCAAAGTATTGGAAGGCGTTGTCGTACTGTTCCATTTTGGCGTAGGCGTTGCTGAGGTTTTCTAATGCATCCTGACGGTTTGCCTTATCTCCCACCTTCTCCGAAAACTGCAATGCTTTAGTAAAATACTCGGTAGCATTTATGTATTTTTTGACCTTGGTCAATGCCAAACCTTGGTTGTTGTACGCTTGAGCAAGGGTCTGTAAATCATTTTTTTCAAGCGAAAGCGTAAGGCTTTTTTTTATAAAATATTGGGCACTGTCTACGCTGGCTAACTGTAAATAGGTTAAACCCATATTATTATATACCCCTTGAATATTTTGGGTAGAGCCTAACTTTTCTCGTAAGTGCAAGTTTTGGTAATAATACCTCAGGGCTCTTTCATAGTCACCTACTTTGTAGTGCAAAACCCCTAATTGATTATAAGTTTTGATTAAAAGCCTCTTATTTCGCCTTTTTTCAAAAATACCTACTGCTTTCAAGGTATATGTTCTGGCTGTTTTGAAATGATTTGTTTTTTGGTATAAACCACCCAAACCTAAATAACACTTCGCCAAACGATTAAGCCTTCTCTTTTTAGTATTTTGTTTGTATATATCTATAGCTTGCAAATAGAGCTGAATAGCAGAAGGAGTATTCCCGATATTTTTATAACAAATTGCCATATTAACCTTGCGAATCGCCAGATTTGATTTTTCAGCTTTTTTACTTTTTTTCAAAAACTGGAGGCTTCTCTGAAAGTATTTTAATGCTTTTTTATATTCCTTTTGTTGGAGCCAGGCCAAGCCTATTTGGTTATAAGAGCGAGCAACTCCATAATTATGCTGTAAGGCACTTTCAATGTCAAGCGCCTCACTGTAATATTTTAGCGCTGGCTCATACTCTCCCTTGTTCTTGTGCATCACCCCCAAACGATTATAAGCGGTAGCAAGCCCTGATTTATACTCAACTTGTTGGGCAAGTACTTTGGCTTGGGTAGCATAGCCTAAAGCAGCTTTATTGTCAAAGTTGCGGTGCAGCCAGGCAAGCTCGTTCAAGTCATCTACTTTTGCCGTATCAGGCAAGTTAGCTTGAACCACCCGTGCCTTAAGACTGTCAATCGTTTTGAGTTGGGTTTTGGTTTGGGCAAGGCAGGCAGAGGCAAGCAGTAGGTGGAGCGCCCAAGTATAAAATAGCTGTGTCATGGTGGTATAAGGATTGAGTTTGAAAGGTGAGCAAAATATTTTAAACACCTCAAATTCATTTTTTTTCTGTAAAAAAGAAATTGTTTGTTTCACTGTTTTCCTGGTTTTGTGCACTTAAGGAGGCAATGAGCCCTTTCTATACCTAAGAAAGTACCCATTGCCTATCATCATCTCATTCCAAGGTTGCCTTAGTCGCGGTCATCCGTTGGTTTTTCATCTTCACCAGCTTCATCATCAGAGGTACTCCCCTCACCTCCTGGCGCTTGTTGCGTCTGGTATACTATGCCAAAATTTGGGAAAGTGGGCTTTTGGAATGTTGCATTTAAAAATTTCATGACATTTAGTTTTTAAGTTTATAAATAAATTACGGTAGCAAATATCTGGGTTATGTTGCTTAGTTTTCTCCTCAAAACCAATGATTTTTCTCCTCAGGGTTTGTAAGGAAGTAAGTCAAATAAATTGGGGATAAGTTAGGCTAAAGTTGCTTTGCCTTCAGACTTTTGCAAGGCTGTTTTTTTCCGCTAAAGTAGCAAAATAGGCGATTCTAGGTAGGTAGATTGAGGTGATGACGCATAGGTGAACAGTGTGCACCAGCAAAGCATCAAAGTAACACGATTTTTTACGATATTTTGTTGCCAATTTCAAAAAATATGGCTAAGCTTACTTTCAACTCAACATTTAACAATCCATGCATTCATTTCCCCCCTCTTTCATTGAGGCACTCAAAACACAGGTGCAAGCCGAATATCAAGTAATTGTGCGCTATCGTGCCCTCAAAAACAACGCAAATGACCCCGAAATGCGCCAAAGCCACCAGGCGGAGATTGATTTGAGGCAGAAAAATATTGCCGAAATACAAGCAGACTTTCTACAACAAGCGCAGTACATGGGGGCTGCCGATGTGCCCCCCGACCAACTCGCAAATTTGATAAAAAAGGAAGTGGAGAAAATCACGGGGCAATCATTAGACGCAACAAAGGGGACAAACTCGCCCTTGCCGGTGGTGCTTACAGTGTTTGCCAACCCCAAACAAGACCTTGAGTACTTGACTCAAGAACAAAATGCTATTCAATCTACACTAATGCCTTTAGATGAGAAGCAATGCAAACACATAGTGAGAAGTGACACTCACTTGGCAGATTATTTTGAGTTTCTGAAAAAGTGGAAAAACCGCATTGCTATTTTTCATTATGGAGGGCACGCCAATAGTGTGGGGCTCAAGCTGGTAGACCACGATAGCTTTTTTACACCACTTGCCAAAGAACTTGCCCAACGTAATAAAGACTCGTTGCAATTGGTGTTTTTGAATGGTTGTTCTACTCATTCTCATGTGAAAACCTTGTTTGAGGCGGGGGTAAAATCAGTGATTGCTACACGGGTGGCGGTGGGCGATAAGCTTGCCAGCGATTTTGCCGTGCAGTTTTATGGCAATATTGCCAGTGGTGATAACATTCGAGAGGCTTTCGAGAGCACTTGCCATTATATAGGGGCTATGCAGGGGGGACAAGGCAAGAGGCATAGAATAGAGGCAACGCCTATGCTTTGGTGTGGGTCTACCACACGTAACCCTAAGGAGGACGAGGAGTTGCCTTGGCGATTGTACACGCTGGATGAGGCGTATCTTGAATATACTTTGCCACCTGAGGTGCCCCTTATAAGTAATGACAAGGTAGTAGAAAACAAGAACGTGTATAATCATGGGGAAGTAAAAAACCAAATCAACCATAGTAATATTGAGGGAGACGTCAATTTTTAGGATTGTTTCGCGAGGCGCCGCATAATAGGGAAGCATATCACTATAGAAATTAAGGCAAAAGAGTAAGGCTATGAAGTAAATAGAGTTGTTCTGCCATTGGCCCTAGCAAAACAACTCAACCTCATCATCCTACCCACACGATTTAAGCAAAGGGTTTGGTAATCCGAATATTTGCCTTAAGCTCGTTGAGCATAGAGTAGAGCCCAAAATAGGTGCGATTGAGGTACAACGAATGATGTGAACCGCGTGATTTGGTGCTTTCGCGTAGCTCTTTCATATTAGATAGTTTTTCTCCATACCTAAATAGTTCTTCAAAATAGGCATCATTGCCAAAATCGAAAGTATCGTACCTAAATGGGCGACACAATAGATCAATCATTTGCTGAAAAATGCCCTTAAAGAACTTGATTTCTTCGGGGGTATCGTCCTCATACAAAAACTGAAGCGCATACAACGCCTCATCGAGCAGCACTTCATTGTCCAGAATGTTGGGCTGAAGCACTACGAAGTATAAATCATAAAAATCGTGAGGAATTTCTTTGACACAACCAAAATCAATCACTCCCAAGGAGCCATCTTCGCGCATCAGAAAATTACCCGGATGAGGGTCGGCGTGTACTTTTTTGATGGTGTGCATCTGAAAGTCATAAAAATCCCACAACAGTTGTCCTATCTTGTTGCGCACTTCTTGCGAAGGGTTGGTTTGCATAAAATCAGTCAGGTGATCTCCCTCCAGCCAATCCATGGTCAAAATACGGGTACTTGAGTATTCAGGATAATAATTGGTAAACACCAAGTCGCCCAGGTTGGCAGCTCTGATTGCTTCCGATATTTCAACCGAACGCGCCAGCTCCAGCTCATAGTTGGTTTCTTCGGTGAGCTTTTCTTTTACTTCGCCCATGTACTTGTCTATGTCTTTCTCATTGAGCTTGAGTAAACGCTGGGCAAAAGGGCGTACCATTTTCAGGTCAGACTCTATGCTATCGGCTACCCCAGGATACTGCACCTTTACCGCCAGTTTTTTGTCGCCAATAAAGGCCTCGTGTACTTGCCCTATAGAAGCAGCATTGACGGCTTCCATATTAAATATATCAAAAATTTCCTGAGGCGATTTACCAAAGTATTGCTTGAAAGTTTTGACTACCAACGGTCCCGACAAGGGGGGCGCATTGTATTGAGCCATCGTAAAGCGGTCGGTGTAGGCTTTGGGCAATACGTTTTTCTCCATACTCATCATTTGGGCTACCTTAAGGGCGCTTCCCTTAAGCTCGCTCAACGAGTTATAAATATCGCGGGCGTTGTCTTCATGTAACTGCTCTTTACTAAGTGAAGGGTTGACCGCTTTTTTTGCGTAATGCTTGATATAGTTGCCTCCCACTTTTACACCTGTTTTCACAAATTTGGTGGCACGTTGAACTTTTGATGTAGGTATTTTTTTTTGTGACTTCATTCGTTAATGTTTAAGCTGAGTTGCCCGCTATGCGGAATTTACAACGGGGTAAAAGCAACCAGAGTTTTTGTACGATTATCAATGCAACGCTTTACGCAACCATTCTAACAATGTAATAATGAGCGAAGCGCAACAATATTATCTACTTACTTCATTCTGCTTTGGAAAGCAAACTTCATAAAATCAAAGGCAGAGTCAAACGGGGTTTGCCCCATCAGATCGAAACCGAGGTTGGCCGATTTTTCGATAAAAGTATCGGTTTTTTCAAACGCTTTGCTGGTATCTTTGATCCAAAACTTAAGAATAGTAAGTACCTGCACCCACAGCGCCTTGGCGTATTGCTTGGTAATGTATGGGCGCTCGACAATTTCGCCACTTTCCAACCCCTCATTGACCAACATGTGACAATATTCTTTAAACGCTTGCTTAAACTCTTTGAATACTTTGAAGTCTTCGGGACGTATCCCCCGACTTTTTTTAGCGTTGTATACTGCCAGTATAAAACTACGCTTGCCTTTGAGTTCTTCTATCCAGGTAAAATAAAAAGCCAATAACTTTTCGCGCACGGTATAGCTGGCATACACCTCGTCTTGCTCTATGCGGTCTACAGTTTTGTCAAAAAAGCTTTTCCAAATGTCGTTTTCTACGGCATCTACGGTAGTGTAGTGCTGGTAAAACTCTTCTTCGGGTAAATCGATAAACTTACACAGCTTATACGCCGAGCCGGGAGCTTCGTTGTGCTCAAGTACATAAGTAAGGTAGCCTTCTCTTATTTTCTCGTCTGTTTTCTCTTCTGGTTTTGTTGTCATTTTTTCCAGTTTATATATGTATTACAAGGTTTTTGTCAAAATTGTATGTATATGTGTATGTAACTTGACAGAGAAGAGGAAAGTTTGAAAAAAGTTGAGAGTTAATAGTTGGGAGTCAAGAGTCGGGAGTTAGTAGCCCCAGCAAGTTTTAAGCGACAAATCGAAAACCACCTCCTATTCCATAGGTAGCTAACAAATTCATAGCACACTTATTTTCAGTGATTTATGAATTTGTTAGTTAGTAGTTGGGAATTGGGAGGATTCTACCACCTGAAGCGGTTAGCCTCGAAAACCTGCCAGATTTTTTTAGCGTCGTCATAAAATTCTGGTAGGTTGGATGTTGGTTTTAATATAGACAATCCAATTCAAACCACTACCCCACGCAAAGGTCTTACCGCAGGGTGACCTGAGTAATGCTCTAATGTACGCAAATAACTTATTTTAGGAATTGCGTGAAAAAAAATAATTACAGGATTCCGAATGAGCAAGTGTTCCGTCATTCACCGAAGTTATCAAGCTAAATCCTGAACCAATACAGGAGAAGGTAGCTGTTTGTATACTAGGATTAAAGTGATTACCTGCGGTGAGCTCGTCACAGCAAGCTGCCCCGATGAATCGGGATTTATAAATAGACTCGGTTTTAGGATTTACAGGATTAGCTGAAGCTGAGCTCAGCACAGCAAAGCTGTAGCTTCGGTTGATTAATGTTGGTATTCAGACAATTAGTCAAAATCCATCCTCAAAACCATTTTTGTTTAAGTGTAAATCGTAATTACGCTTTTGGCTTATATCCTACGGCGCCATAATACAGGATATAAAAATAGCTCACCAACGGTACTAAAAATGATAGCTGAATAAACCCTTGGTCGATGATAATGCTTTGCAAAGGAGGTAAAATGGCTCCGCCTACTATAGCCATCACTAGCAATGATGAACCTTGGCTGGTGTATTTGCCTAAGTCTTTGATTGCCATAGTAAAAATGTTAGACCACATAATAGAGTTGAACAAACCAATGCTAATGACTGCCCAAAAAGCAAGTTTTCCCGTGCCCAATATCACTATGAGCAACAAAGCAATGATGATGACGCTAAAAATGCTCAAAGAACGCGAAGGACTTGATTTTCCCCACAAAAAAGCAAAATAGTTGAGCGACAAAAAGAGAAGAAAAACGCCTACATTGTCGAAAGCCAGCAACTGAAGGGTAATATTTCCCTCATCTTTTTTGATGCCAGTGATCAAGTAAATAAAGGCGAACACTCCCAATGAAATCAACGCCATCATAATATACTTGGTACTTGCTTTTGCTTTGCCCAACGACACAGTACCCATCAAACGGCCAATCATGAGCCCGCCCCAATAATAGGCAAGAAAATAATTTGCCGACTCACGGCTCAAGCCCGAAATGTGGTCGAGCATCAGAAACTTAACCAGCCAACTACCCACCGACACCTCGGCTCCTACATAAAAAAAGATGGCAAGTGCCCCCAGGCGTAAATGTTTAAACTTGAGCACCCCCCAGCCCTTTTCTATTTTTTCGTTGTTCTGAAAAAGCGGCAACGAAGTAAATCGCACCACCAACGCCAGCACCAAAAAAATAACTCCATACAACAAATAGGTTTTGCCTACCGATACCGAGGTAGCCACACCATTTGAAAACACCCTAAAAATAAGCAATACTCCAATAAGTGGCCCTACCGTAGTACCCAACGAGTTGAGCCCCTGGGCCAGGTTTAGCCTACTAGAAGCGGTTTCGGGAGCACCTAATAATGCCGCATAAGGGTTGGCACAAATCTGTAATAAGGTAACCCCAGTGGCCAACACAAACAGGGCAAGCAAAAATACGCCATAAGAGGCTGTCTGGGCTGCCGGATAAAAACTCATACAACCTACTCCACTGATGGCTAAACTAATGGCCATGCCGTTTTTATAGCCTATTTGGTTGACGGGGTCTTTGCCCGATCGGGCGGAAATAAGGAAGTATAGTAAAGAAATGATAAAAAATGCCCCAAAGAAACAAAGCTGAATCAAAGATTGCTGCAAGGCAGAGAGTTTAAATATTTTCTCAAAGCTATTGATCAACACGTCGTTCATGACGGTGATAAAACCCCACATGAAAAACAAAAAGGTAATGACTAAAAATGGTTGTCGGTAGTCTTTGCCTGTAGCGCTAGAGCGGGTATTGGGTGCAGGTGTATGGGTTGTTTGCATTTGATAGTTGCTCGTTTTTGATGATGGTATGACTAAATCGGGGCGAATATACTCATGACGGGTTAAAGTATGATATTTTTGGGCACCTTTAGTTAGAAAGTACTTGCTGTGATAGGCGCAACATGAAGCACCAATATAGGGCTTGTCGTTTAAAGTTTGTTTACAAAACAAGGTGTACCTAGTCGAGGTTATGCCAACATCCCATTTATAGAGCACCTCATATTTTAACTAAATATCTCCTCCCCTACTCCCTTTAGCACTTAGCCTTGTCTACCTAATAAATACTTACAGGAAATTAACCAAAAAACATTTCACCCTCAAAAACTTCATGTATTATGAAAACAAGCATTCAATTAAAAAACACCCTGCTTCAGGTGCAGTTGCTTGCCCTGATGCTGTTGATTGGGTTTGGCGCGCAAGCACAAAAAAAGCGCCCTAAAACCCTGTCCCCCTACTTTTTAGTCAAAAGTAAAAACTCTAAGGTAGACCAAATGCCCCTGAAAGAAACAAAGGTAGATGTAAACGTGGCAGGGGTCATTGCCGACGTAACCGTAACTCAGGTATACAAAAACGAAGGTAAAAATACTTTGGAAGCCATTTATGTGTTTCCGGGGTCTACTCAGGCGGCAGTATATGCCATGACAATGACCATAGGCGAACGTAAACTCATTGCCAAAATAGAAGAAAAAGGCAAAGCCCGTGCACAATACGAGGCTGCCAAAAAACAAGGAAAGACGGCTTCATTGCTAGAACAACACCGCCCCAATGTTTTTCAAATGAATGTGGCGAATATTTTGCCCAAAGACTTGATCAAAGTAGAGCTACATTATACCGAACTGTTGGTGCCCACCGATGGTGTGTACGAATTTTCTTACCCCACTGTAGTAGGCCCGCGCTACTCTGATACTCCTGCCGCTAAAGCTACCGCTGGCGAAAAATGGGTCAAAAACCCTTACCTCAAAGAAGGAAGTAAGCCTAATTATACTTTTGATATCAACACCACCATCAACGCTGGCATGCCTATTCAACAAATGGCGTGTACCTCGCACAAAGTGAACGTAAACTATCAGGACAAATCTACTGGGGTAATCAAGCTGAAAAAATCAGAAAAATTTGGTGGCAACCGCGATTACATTGTACGTTATCGTTTGGCAGGCAGTAAAATTCAGTCAGGATTGCTTTTATACGAAGGCGAAAACGAAGTGGCAAGCGGCAAAGAAGAAGACAACGAAAATGCCGAGAAGTTTTTCTTAATGATGATGCAACCCCCTAAGGCACCCAAAAACAGTCAAATCCCTCCCCGAGAGTATGTGTTTATTGTAGATGTATCGGGCTCTATGCACGGGTTTCCTTTGAGTGTGTCTAAGCGGTTGTTGAAAAACCTGATAGGCAAACTACGCCCCAAAGACAAATTTAATGTGATGTTGTTTGAAAGCAGCAACCAGATGATGTCGCCCGAATCTATGGAGGCAACTCAAGCAAATATCCAGAAGGCTTTTGGGGTAATAGACCAACAAAGAGGCGGAGGTGGCACCCGCTTATTGCCTGCCCTCAAAAAAGCCCTTGCGTTTAAACAAACTAAAGATTACTCACGCTCTTTTGTAGTAGTAACCGATGGGTATGTGACTGTAGAAAAAGAAGCTTTCGATTTGATTCGCAATAACCTGAACCGCGCCAACTTGTTTGCTTTTGGCATTGGCTCATCGGTCAATCGTTTTCTGATAGAAGGAATGGCACGTGCCGGAATGGGCGAACCTTTTATAGTAACCCACGGTACAGAAGCTGACGTAAAGGCAGAAAAGTTTCGCAACTATATTCAAAACCCAGTGTTGACCAATATTAAAATCAAGTATGATGGGTTTCAAGTGTACGACACTGAGCCCTGGGCAGTGCCCGATGTGTTTGCCGAGCGCCCTATCATTGTATATGGAAAATATAAGGGCAAGCCTACCGGCAAAATCACGGTAACAGGTTTGTCGGGCAACAAAACCTACAGTAAAACGATCAAGGTAAGTTCGGCCACTCAGGAAAACAATCAGGCGATTCGCTACTTGTGGGCAAGAGAACGCATCAAACTACACGATGATTATCGCAAGTATTATGGTGCCAACCGCCAAAAGCATATTAAAAAAATTACTGAGTTGGGGCTCAAGTACAACCTGCTTACTCAATACACTTCTTTTATTGCTATATCGCCAGAGGTAAGAAACAAAGAAGGCAAAATAGTATCGGTAAAACAACCCTTGCCCTTACCCAAGGGAGTATCTAAACACGCTATAGGCAACAACCGATCGGTAAACTATAATACTAGCTCGGGGGCAGGTTATAAAAGGGCAAAAGTATACCGTCCAAGAACACGACATATAAGGAAAAACGATGTAAAATCGTCTACTCCACCCGCTACTGTACACCTAAGGGGGATAAGTTCAATAAACGCTGAAGATAAAGGCTTGCAAGAGGTAGTGGTAACGGCTATACCAGGCAAGCACAAAAAAGACCATAAGCCAAAGTTACCTGCCCTCAACCGGGTATATCATCAGGTACAAACTGGCGAGACACTTGCCACTATTGCTAAAAAGTACCATACCAGTGTTGCCGAGCTTCAACTTTGGAACAACTTGGGCAAAAGCCCTTCGCTCAAAACAGGTAAAAAATTAACAATATATATTTCTAAAAAAACATATACTGTAAAAACGGGCGATTCGCTCAAGAAAATAGCCCGACGCTTTGGGGTGAAAACCCGCCAAATAAAAACCTGGAACAAGTTGCCAAGCAAGCGACTCAAGGTGGGACAAAAGCTTCTCATTTATGGTAGGTAGTTATTATTCATAATAGTCCATAGTATTTAGTCAATAGCTGATTCGAGTAAATGTTCACCTTGTTAAATGCTGTAAACCAGTATTTTATATTAAGATTGTGTGCTCGCTTTATTTTTAAAAGTGTTTCGGCTTTACGCCTAAACACCCAATTAAATAGTTTTTAAATTCATCAATAACTGATAACCAGCAACCAACTTTGGCTAAAATCACTGCGGAGTATTGTATTCATACACCTTTATTTATTCTTATGCACAAAAACAACTGTCCACTGGGCGGTTGTTTTTTTTATCTGGATACCCAACCCTGCGTTGCCTGGACAAACAAATGTCAAGACAAAAGCCGGGTAAACACTTACCTAAAAACAGGTACATACCACAGGCTCATTTTCGCCCAAAATCACGGGTAGCCTGTCGTCAGGCAAAACCTAATGATTGTCTATTGGCTAAATGACAATTATCATTTTAATAATTTGCCTGAACTTCTATCTTTGTATCAGTTTATTAGATATTACAATAGTCCATAGTATTTAGTCCATAGTCCATAGCTGATTCGAGTAAATATTTACCTTATTAAATACTGTAAACCGAACTTGTGAGCTCAACGAAGTTAATCAGTAGTTTATACTAAAGTTGTTTACCTACTTTATTTTTAAAAGGGTTTCAGTTTTAGGTCTAAACGTGCAATTAAATAGTTTTTAAAATCATAACCTACTGATAACCGAGCCTCTGGCGAGTCCTTAGATACCGATGTATATCGGTGCTCAACAAAGTTAATCAGTAGTCAACTTTGGCTAAAATCACTGCGGAGTATTGATATTGTAAACAATCAAATTATCAACACACTGAATAAAATTACCGTTATGAAAAAAATACTTGTCCCCATCGATTTTTCTGAGCAATCAATCAACGCATTTAATGTAGCCAAAAATATAGCCCAAAAAGCAGAGGCAGAGATACTTTTGCTGAATGTAATAGAGCCTTATATGCCGTTTTCTGAGGTAGGCTACACTGCCACCGAACAAGACTATATTTCGCACTTGAAAGACACCTCTATCAGCCACTTAAAAAGAATGGCAGAGGAAGACCACGGTGTAAAAGTAAGTTCTCAGGTAGAGATAGGCAGTATTTTTAAAGTCATTAAAACTTATATTACCGATCAAGCCATTGACCTGGTGGTAATGGGCACACAGGGTGCCAGTGGGTTGGAAGAAATATTGATTGGCTCGAACACCGAAAAAATAGTGAGAACTTCTGCCTGCCCTGTACTTACGGTGCGCAACACTGCCGATAGTTTTGAGGTGAAGGCATTGGTATTTGCCACTAACCTACGCCAAGAGCAAGTAAAGGCAGTAGAGATACTCAAAGAGTTCCAACAGTTTTTTGGCGCGCACATTCATCTGGTGTATGTAAATACCCCCAATGCTTTTTTGAGCTCGCACGAGATCAAAGAGCAAAGTGATGAGTTTGTAAAAAAAGCGAACCTCGAAAACTTTACCCTGCACGTAGAGTCTGATGTAAACGAAGAAATTGGGGTAATTCACGCTGCCGAAAACCTGGGGGTAGATATGATTGCTATGGGTACACATCAACGCAAAGGCTTGGCGCATTGGTTTGCGGGTAGTATAGCCGAAGATGTCGTGAACCATGCCAATCGTCCGGTACTCACTTTTGGATTAAAAAACTAACCACTCAAAGGTGGCTCATATAAACTATCCCAATCATTTAGATACAGTGCCCAAAAGCACTGACTCAATTATATTATAATAAGCACAGTGTTAATCGGCAGGTTTTGGGGCAACCCTTATCACCTGTCGGTTTTTTTGTGCATAACAGTTGAGTGTTTGAAGACACTATATGTGTATTACAACTAAATTTATAATGTACCTAAAAAACCGTTCAGAAACTCTACTCTTGTTTTATAACCAGGACGACAAAAGGTTAAAATGCAAAGCGTTGCTTCTCCCAATACTTTGCTTTCAAATACATTTTTAACCCCTCAAATAAGCTCCTATTTTCCTTCAACACAGTAAATCAGGTCAAAATAATTTATTATATTTAAAATTAAATACAATATAAATTACCAGTAAAATAAACAAAACCCCTATAATAAATGTTATAACTTGTATTTCAAGATCAAAAGCACTACAACAAAATATTTCATATCACGAAATAAACTACCTTCCATATTTTCCCGGTGTTAACCTGGCATGAAGTCAGTTGTTTACCTAATATCCCTCTGCTGGATGTATAAGCCACTGATTTATTTACTACTTACAAAGATGAGTATTATTACGGTTAACTGCTATTTATTCACAGTGCATCCCAAAGTTTACTTATTGCATTATACAATCATTTCCACAAAATGTTTCTGCTTACTTTTTGTATACCTCCTTTTTTGCCCAAAAAACCCTAAAAAATCTAACCTTACAGCCATTGTTTTACACAAACAACCAAGGGTTACGACTCAAAATATTCGAGCATCGCCATCGCCCAATTATATTACACAACTATTACAAATAAAAAATTATGAACAAACCACCGCTATTTAAAATCTACCTATTGTTGATATGCTTGCTGGGTTGCGTACTGAGCACAAACGCACAACAAACCGAGGCTCACCGTCATCAGGCAAGTGGTGCTTTGGCATCAGGACAGTTTTATGCTACAGCAGACGCCAAGCATGCGCTTGCGTTGAAAAAAGAGTTGCCCAACGATATTTTTATTCTTGCCACTAAGTATGGAGTAAGTGCCATAAAGCTGACTGAAAAAGGCGCCCATGAACTGCACCACAAAGTATTGGTACATGGGCCTGGCTATGTATATAAAAACAGTCTGGCAAGTGCACTTGAGGCGTTGAACAACCCAGTGAGTAAAGCCAAACAACAAAGAAGAACTGTAGCCTTTAATTATACCATTGACCAGGATGCCAAGGTATTGCAAAGTCTTGGAATGGTAAACAACATCAACATTCAGAATACAATTCTAGACTTGGTAAGCTACGGTACGCGTTATCACACCAAAAGCTCGGCTACCCAATCGGCTATAGACCTCAAAGCTAAGTGGGAAGCGCTGGCTGTAGGTAGAAGCGATATTTCGGTACGTTTGGTAAACCACACCAGTTCTAATATGCCTTCGGTTGTTATGACTATTCAAGGAGCCGAAAACCCTGACGAGTTTGTGATCATTGGCGGGCACCTCGACAGTACAAACCCCAGTAACAACAACAATGCGCCGGGGGCAGACGATGACGCTTCGGGCATTGCCACCATTACCGAGGCAGCCAGGGTATTGATAGATATGAACTACAAACCCAAGCGTACTATAGAGTTTATGGCGTATGCCGCCGAAGAGGTGGGTTTGAGGGGATCTAATGAAATAGCTCAAGACTACAAAAACAGAAATGTAAACGTGATAAGTTATGTACAGTTTGACATGACCAACTACAATGGCTCGTCAAATGATGTGTACATTGTAAACGACTCTTATACCGACAATGCCCTGAACACGTTTTTGACCCAGTTGATGGACCATTACAATGCTTCGGGCACCCACAAACTTACTTATGGTACAACCAAATGTAACTATGGTTGCTCTGACCACTATAGCTGGGCACAAAAAGGATACGATGCGGCTTTTCCACTAGAGGCCAGCTTTCAGGGATCAAACCCTCACATACACACTGCCAACGATACTTATCAGAATTTCCCTACGGCCAACTCGGTGCACGCCCAAAAATTTGTAAAACTAGCCCTTGAGTTTTTGATAGAGGTAAGTAAGTCGAGCGATGTTAACAATAATTGTGCAGTACCCACCAACCTCAACGCTTCTTCTATAGGCAGCACCTCGGCTACCTTGTCTTGGTCTGGCAGCGCCAATAGTTACAATGTACGCTATAGAGCCCAAGGTAGCAGCAACTGGACTGCACTGAACACCAGTGGTACCTCTGCCAATGCAAGTGGTCTATTGCAAGGCACAGGGTATGAGTTTCAGGTAAGAGGGGTATGTACAGGAGGTAATTCCAGTTATTCGGCTTCGGCTAATTTTACTACCACTGGTACTCCCACCTGCAACGGTATCACGGTTTTTCCTTATACCGAAAGCTTTGAGTCGGGTACGGGAGTATGGACCCAAGGCAACACTGATAATATAGACTGGAGTCGTGACAACAACGGTACTCCTTCTAACAATACCGGGCCGTCAAGTGCCGCAGATGGCAACTATTATATGTACATAGAGGCTTCGTCGCCTAACTACCCCAGCAAAACGGCTGATTTGGTAAGCCCTTGTGTCAAGCTTTCTGACTTGTCGGCTCCACAACTTAGCTTCAAATACCACATGTATGGTGCAGGTATGGGAACCCTGAAAGTACAGATAAGCACCAATGGAGGCAGTAGTTGGACTGACTTATGGTCTGAGAGTGGCAACCAAGGCAACACTTGGAATGAAGCAACTATTGACCTACCTACGTCGTCAAGTGTCATTACTTTACGCTTTCGCGGAATTACCGGAAACAACTACACCAGTGATATTACCATAGATGAGCTACGCATTGGAGAAAAAACCGTGGCTCCGCTCAACTACTGCGCCTCTAAGGGCAACACAGTAAGCGATGAATGGATTGGCAGGGTAAGGGTTGGCAGCATTGACAACAGCTCTAGCAATTCTAACGGAGGTTACTCTGATTTTACGGCGCAATCGACCAACCTGAGTAAGGGCAACAGCACTGACATTACCATTAACCCTGCCTGGGGTGGGCAAACTTACTCTGAAGGGTACGCGGTATGGATAGATTACAATCAAAATGGGGTGTTTACTGATAGTGGTGAATTGGTGTTTTCTCAGAATAGCACCAGTTCCAGCCAGGTAAGCGGTTCTTTTACTGTGCCCGCAGGCGCTGCTACTGGTAGTACCAGAATGAGGGTATCTATGAAATACAACGCAACGCCTACTTCTTGTGAGAGTTTTACTTATGGCGAGGTAGAAGATTATACGGTAAACATTGGAGGCAATGCCTTTGCCAAACAAACTGCTTTGGCAAGCTTTGTTGCCAACAATGCGGCCTTAGAAAAACTAGGCAGTACTTCTTCCCGATTTGCCCCCAACCCTACTTCAGGCTTTACGAGCATAGCAGTAGGCAAAGAGGTGTTTGAGGTAAAGGTGTTTGACTTGTATGGGGTAGAGTTGAAAAATATAGCTTATAAGCATAAAAGCGAACACATTGTACTGGATGTGTCAAGGTTGCGTGCTGGACAATACCTGGTAATTATGAAAAATAAAGATCAAGTCAAGGCAGAACGATTGGTGAAGGAATAAATATGCTGCCTTGTCTGGTAACATACGTAGGTTTTTAATTGGCTGCCTGATTGTATTGTACGGTCAGGCAGTTTTTTAGCATAAGGGAGCAACCAGTAAATAAAGTACGTGTTTTCAGTGAGAGGTTTTGGTTGGAGGCGAGATGGCAACATCCAGTGAATGTTGAGCCAGCCTGTGCGACGGTTGCGAGCGTAGCCATAGCTACGGTCAAAAAATTTAACGACGCATCAGGGCGAAACATCCGCTGTCAAATGCGTATACTATTTGTGGTTACTCCCTAAAACTGACACAATGCTTAAAATTTGCCCCAGGGCTTTTAAACCCGCCAAACCTCCAACTCCTCTCCGGCGGCAAAATCGCGCAGTAATTGTTGGGCAGCGTCTAATGCTTGCGCTAAATGAGCGTGCCCGCCAAAATTGAGAAAAACCAATAGCACTTTTTGGGTGTCGTTGGTGATGCAGGTACGGGTAGAGTCGCTGGTAGGGCTGCCAAAAGCCCCTGAAGCATCGCGAAAAACCGGCAAATTTTCAATGTTGATATTACCTCGCCCAATGGCTTCATAAGGTTCATTTGCTTGCCCTAAGTCGAGCAAAATATCGCCGGCTATTTTGTCCAGGTCATAGCCACCAATAGAAAACCCCGTATCGATAGACAAGCAGTTGATAATGTCTACCACATTGTTGATCTGATACAAGTCTTGCCCCTTGACAATGCGTCGATGCAACGCCTCGGCTGACAAGCGATAACGGCTAGGTGCTTTGCCCAATGCTTTGTAAGCCATTCGTGATGAAGCAATTGCCGGAATGTCCTTAATCTTATCCATAGGGAGGTCTTTTTTTGCCTCGTACAACGCCAGCATTTTTTGCCATAAGGCGTCATTTTTTGCCTGAAGCTGTATACTGGCAGACAAACAACCCAACTCTAGCTGAGGGCAAAGTGCTTTGATCTTGTCTGTAATTTTTATTTGTTTCATAGAAATTATTTCTAAGTAAAACGACAAAAATCGCCTGCTCCATCAAACAACGTTCAGGTGTGATCTTCTCTTGGAACAATTTATTTTTTCCGTTTTACTAAACGGTGGATGATGCCACGAATAAAAAGAATAATCTGGGCTTTAACATTCCGTTAAGTGAATTATTCTCTGAAACCTACCATGTTTGTGTGAAAAAAATATTATTTTAACCATTCCTCAGGCAATCAATTTAAAAAAGTTACCACCATGCACAAAACTTTATCAAAATGGGTCAAACGCCTACTAATCACTCTGGTAATTCTGTTAGTGCTGGTACAAATCGTTTTTTTGTTTATGAAGTTTCGCATGAGCGACCAAAAAATAAAAGCATACTTTGAAGCGCGGTCTACTCCGGTAAAAATTGAACGTTATACTGTAGACAATCGTCAAATACGCTACATTGCCACCGGAACCGACACTTTGCCGATGGTGATATTTGTGCATGGTGCTCCGGGTGGGTTAGACGCCTTCAAAGAGTTTTTGGTAGATAGCAACCTTACAAATAAGGCCCACCTGGTGGCAGTAGACCGCCCTGGCTACGGGTATTCAGGTTTTGGAAAGTCAGAACCCTCTATTCAAAAACAAGCCGAATTGCTGAAGCCACTGCTAGACCTCAACCATTCGGGGCATCCGGCTATATTGGTAGGGCACTCGTATGGAGGGCCCATAGTAGCGCGTATGGCCATGGACTATCCCAGCAAAGTAGCGGCTTTGGTGTTGGCTGCCCCAGCCATTGACCCAAAAAACGAGAAAGTGTTTTGGATTTCTTACCCTATAGATTATGCTGTGCTGCGCTGGATGGTACCCCCTGCCTTTAGAGTAGCAAATGATGAAAAACTCCATCACGCTCAACAGCTCCACCTGCTAAAAAACGACTGGAAAAAGCTCACGCTGCCTGTTACCTATATTCACGGCAAAAAAGATATACTGGTGCCTTTTGCAAATACTGCTTTTGCAAAAAAAATGATGGTGAACGCCCAGCTAGAGGTAGTTACAGAGGACAAAATGAATCACTTCATCCCTTGGACTCACCCCCAATATATTCATCGGGCAATTCATAAATATTTAGCGCAGACTCTATGACCTATTTTTTTCTCAGGCACCGCCTTGTTTTTATCTTTTGTGTGGCAAGCATTAGTATGCTAAGTACTGGTTGCATGAAAATGCGGGTAAACGACAGTGAAATCAAAGCATACTTTAGCAAAAAAACGACTCCAGTAAAAATCAAACGTTATAAGGTGGGCAAACGCGTCATACGCTATATAGCCACCGGAGCCGATACTTTGCCGATGGTGATATTTGTACACGGTGCCCCTGGCGGGCTGGAGGCCTTCAATGCTTTTTTGGCAGATAGTGCCCTCAAGGGCAAGGCTCACCTGGTATCGGTAGACCGTCCTGGTTATGGGTATTCTAATTATGGTAAATCGGTGCCCTCTATCCAAAAACAAGCCGAACTACTCAAGCCTTTGTTAGACAGCAACCGTTCGGGGTACCCGGCTATTCTGGTGGGGCACTCTTACGGAGGACCCATCATAGCCAAGATGGCGGTGCTCTACCCCAAGCAAGTGGCGGCACTGGTACTGGCAGCTCCTGCGATTGATCCGGCGCACGAAAAAATCTTTTGGATTTCTTACCCTGCCGACTGGTTGCTTATTCGCCTGATAGTACCGCGTGGCTTTAGGGTGGCAAACGACGAAAAGCTCAGCCATGTTGACGAACTGGAGCAAATGTATGACGATTGGTACAAATTGCGATTGCCAGTTACTTATATTCATGGCAAACGAGACATTGTAGTGCCTTTTGCCAATGCAGCTTTCGCCAAAAGGATGATACGCAACGCCCCATTGGAAATGATCATTGATAAAAAAATGAATCATTTCATCCCCTGGACTCACCCTCAATACATTCGTACCGCCCTCCTGAAGTATTTGAAAAATTTGAAGAAATAAGGCTTTTACGATCACTCTTGCCTCGTTGTTGATAATGGGCAATGAATCAATCATTAAATATTTTTCATTTTTATGAATTGACCTGGTTATATCGGATATTTATAGCCTCACTCTATTAAGTGATCTGGAAAAAATAAGATGTGCCAATTCAAGAAAATATATTGTTCTCAGACGATTCAAAAAAAACGGTGCATAGCCAAAGCTATGAAGCTTTTTTTTTGAGAAGAATGAGGGCAATAGATACACTTTAATGGCTCAAATTATTTATGAAAGATCACTAAACAAAATCTTTTTTTATGAATCAATTTTTACCCCACCTGAGAATCTGTTTGTTGCTGAGTCTTTTGGTAGCCATTTCGTGCCGCTCTAATTCCCAAAGCAATACTTTTGTAGAAGACAACTACCGCAAGTATGAACATCAAATACCTATGCGCGATGGTACTCGCTTGTATACTGTGGTGTATGTGCCCAAAGATGCCAGCCCTGCCAACCAATACCCTATACTCATGAAGCGTACTTGCTACAGTTGCCGTCCTTATGGCGCCAATAAGTTTCCTTCTATGAACCGCTTGGGACCCTCTAAGTTTTTGGTACGCGACAAATACATTTTTGTGCACCAGGACGTGCGTGGACGGTGGATGTCGGAAGGCAAATATGACAATATGCGCCCTCAACTGCCTAAAGGCGCAAGAGAAAACGCCAAAAACTTTGATGAAAGTACCGATACTTTTGATACTATAGAGTGGTTGGTAAAAAACGTAAAACACAACAATGGCAAAGTAGGACAATGGGGCATTTCTTATCCGGGATTTTATGCCGCAGTGGGTACCCTTGCCAACCACCCGGCTTTGAAGGCCTCATCGCCTCAAGCACCTATTTCAGATTTCTACTTTGATGACTTCCACCACCGGGGAGCTTATACCCTGAGCTACTGGCTGGTTACTCCACTGTTTGGTATTCAGAAGAAAAAAAACACAACTGAACCCTGGTACAATTTTGTGCGCCCCAAAGAAAGCAATGGGTACGATTTTTACCTGAAAATGGGAAGCCTCAAAAATGCTGATAAATACTATGGCAAAGACAATTTTTTCTGGCAACAACTGGTCAACCACCCCAACTATGACGAGTTTTGGCAAAAACGTAACTTATTGCCTCACCTCAAAGACATAACACACGCTGTAATGACAGTGGGAGGTTGGTTTGATGCTGAAGATTTATCAGGCCCTTTGAACATTTACAAAACTATAGAGAAAAACAGCCCAAAGGCGCACAACACTATAGTAATGGGCCCTTGGTCGCACGGTGACTGGGCAAGTAGCCACAAAAAACAAATTATCAATGACATTTACTTTGGAGATGACATTTCTGAGTTTTACCAAAGTACCATTGAGTTTAATTTTTTTAGTAAGTTTCTAAAAAACAGAAAAATGCCCCAATTGCCTGAGGCATATATGTTTGATACCGGGTTAAAAAAATGGCAAACGTTTAATCAATGGCCTGCACCCAATGCCCGCAAAGTAAAAATATTTTTGCAGGAAGGCGAAAAACTGACAATGAATGCCCCTGGTTCAACAACTGCTTTTACTGAGTTTATGAGCGACCCCAACAAGCCAGTGCCTTATACCGAAGACCACCGCATTGTGTTTACTCCCCGC
The DNA here is from genome assembly GCF_000169175.1 of Microscilla marina ATCC 23134. Classification (NCBI taxonomy): domain Bacteria; kingdom Pseudomonadati; phylum Bacteroidota; class Cytophagia; order Cytophagales; family Microscillaceae; genus Microscilla; species Microscilla marina. Next base: position 195,073 of record NZ_AAWS01000005.1, on the reverse strand, counting down.
CCTTATATGACAGACGACCAACGATTTGCCAGTCGCCGACCCGATGTATTGGTTTTTCAGAGCGAAGTGCTCAAAGAAGATATGACGCTGGGGGGCGAACTGATGGCCAAGCTGAAGGTTTCTACCACGGGTACTGATGCCGATTGGGTCGTAAAACTGATAGATGTGTATCCTGATGATGCCAAAAGGCACCCAAAACTTGCCAAACATATAAAAATGGGGGGATATCAGCAGATGGTACGCAGTGAAATTATGCGGGGGCGCTTTCGCGAAAGCTTTGAGAAACCGAAACCCTTTGTACCTAACCAAGTGACCGAAGTAAACTTTCCATTACAAGACGTGTTACACACCTTTAAGAAGGGGCACCGCATTATGATTCAGGTACAAAGCACGTGGTTTCCGTTGTTTGACCGCAATCCACAAAAATATGTACCCAATATATTTAAAGCCAACGATGATGACTTTGTAAAGCAAATGCACAGGGTATATCATAATGCCAAAAATCTGTCTTATATAGAGGTAGAAGTACTAAAAAAATAGGCTTTCAAAAAAACTCCCCTTGAATTTGAAGAGATGACTCAACAACTCAAGGGGAGTTAATTTATGAAAACAGCCATACCATCACCTAAGCTCTGGTAGTATACATTATTGGGTTTATAACAAGGTAAGCAACTTAAGTTAGTGACCTTTCGCAGTACGTATTTTTGTTTTTAAGCAAAAAAATACAGTTTAGGACTAAGGTTGCGTCAGCTGGATTCAGCCTTAGTTTGTTGCCGTTAAGAATCTGTGAAACGAAGCCGTAAAAACAGATCACTGTTTGAGCGAAGCGAGTTTGAGCTGTTTCGGCGTAGTGCAACAGATTTAGGCGAAACAAACTACAGCTGCGGGTTTTTTGATTACTTTTTTACCTGTAGAAAAAAGTAATGGCTCACAGATACTCGAATTATTGCTTTTTATTAGCATATTTTGCTGAGTGGTATTTTTTCACAGAAAACAAATTTTTGACCTGCGAAAGGTCAGTTAAGTTATTTCCTAACACCTGGCAAATGTTGCACTACTACGCCCCCAAAGCGCCCTTCTTCTGCCCGAAATGCACTTTCGTTGATATAGCAGGTCAGGGAGTCGTAAGGAACTGGCGGGTTTACATCTGTATAAAACCCTTGCACACTGTCCGAAAAATCGTCGTTGACGTACGCAATGGCACGCCCTTCTTTATCTGTCAATAATTGATAACAATCGTTGCAAATGCGACGAGGATAACGGCCACTAAGGTCAATGGCTTGTTGGCAATGGCTACAATACTGGGGTTGATTGTGGTCTTTCATTATTTTGTATCTGATATGATGTGGCTGATTATTTAGTTTTGGGTCATTACTACCCTTGTATATGGGCGTTTGTCATTGGGTACATTGTCTCGGTTATCATTCACGCCAGGAGTAACCGCTGTTACCGTGAAAGTAGTACCAGGTTGCAACAAAACTTCTTCTTCTGCTTGGTACCTCGAAATAGAAGAAACATCTTTACCCGTATTTACCTGCATTTCTATAAGTACAGGAGTAGTAATGCGCCCTGTCTGCATAAAAGGATATGTACGATCCAGGGTTTTGGTTGTACTGGTAAATTTATGCAGGGTTTTGGTTTGCCCTACTGTAAAAGTATCCCAAGGCAAACTACCTTGCCCCCGATATACACTGCCAACGTGATCTGGCAAATCTCTTAACGCATTGTACAACATGGCATTATGTGTTTTCCCTTCTTTCAACAACTCACTTAAACTTACATTGCCTGCTTCATAATCATTTTTAAGGTGTAGCAATTCAGGCTTATTTTCTACCTGGTGTTTTATTTTTTGTTTAGCCACCAAATCACCACTTTCTTTTGCTGGATTTTGCACCAGATACCCTCCACCAGTATACAACCTGATAGCTGCCGCTGCGGCAGGACTTAAGCGTTGTTGTAAGTCTGGTGCCAGTGTACCATAAGCAGTCCAGGGGTCAATTAATTCATTTTGTACTAAAGCAAAATCTGCCCGATGTCCATCATATACAATCTCATCGGGAAACATCCCATTTTCACAAACATTTGCTCTAATTTGTTGAATAGTAAGCGGGGATATTTTGTGGTAAGCATAAGGGCCTTCTTCGTACTCTAGCCCAAACGATTTGGACACCGACATAATCTCATGAAAGCTATGGTCGTTACTGGTAAGCATCCAACCCAACAGACCTAAACGAAAGTTTTCGGCCTGTGCCGATAACCCTAGAAAATTTAAGGCAGTAAGCATACGGTCGGTGGTGCCTGAAGGCCCGGCTACTACTGGCATTTTCAATTCTTTGACCGCTTTTTTCATCCAACTGTTTTTAAGGTTGGGGTTAAACCTGGTTCCCCCCTCTTCCCAGGGCAACTCCTTGTCTTGTTCATAAGTATCGATTCCCATGAGCCTCGAAAAATATCCTCCAAACATCGTATCTTTTTCATACGAAGGGTTTTGCTCTTGAATAAACAACTTTTCCCGATCGCTCAGTTCTGCACTAAAACCTTTGGCATTGGTCAAATCGCTCGCCTTGCGGGTGCTCCCACTGTATACCTTATTTAACTCTCTCTGCAAAGCCTCTATGCTTTGGCGTTTGGTCTGAACATCAACTTCTTCTTGTCCTTGGTGATCTTTGAGCCATTTCCAGCTCAAGTTTTTCATTGTTTTATAATTTCTCAACTTATCGTTGCTATTGACAGCATTGGTAAAGCCTGCCAAAGCAGTTTGTATTTTGGCAAAAGTACTGGTATTCAAGGCATTGCCCAGCATACCATTGGGATCTCCTTGTAAGTCTTCCGGGCGAAAGCCAAATTGATCAAAATTAAAATTGAAAGCCTCCGGCGAAAAAGTACCCAGGTCAAAGGCTTCAGCCCGACCTTCTTTTTCAAATATTCCTTTTTGTCCTTTCTTTAGCGCATCGTCCTTGCCCCTTACATAAGGGTCGGCAGCAGCCGTATACAAATCCTGCATTTTTTCCTGGTGCCCCAAAAGCCCTAAAGCGCCCCAGCCAAGCTGATTGGGGTAATCTTCTATTTGATTTTTACGGGCTTCGATGTTATCAATGCCTTCGTCTGCAATGCCTTTGTTGCCCAAAGACTGCCTGGCCTGTTGCCAGTTTTGTCCGTCCATGCTCCCAGTGAGTTTGATGTGCTCAGTCACCATATTTTTAAATGGTCCTAGCGAAGCATTATAAAACGCGGTGAGTTTTTCACGAAGATTGCCTTGGTTAACTACTTCCATTACCCGGTTTACATCGTTGCCTACATTGCCGGCATATTTGGCATTATTCCCTCCAAAAATATTTCCTGCCAATGAATTGTCAGCTTCCACTCCCATGACTTCACTCATTTTGTTGAGCGCAGTAGTGACTGCTGCTTGAGCACCTCCGTGATTAAAAAGGTAAAGTCCTAAGTTATGCTCAAACTTTTTGGCTTCTTTAAAGTATTTTGCGTCATCATTTCTTGACGCCATCTCTTCGTTTACCAGGGCAAGTAAGCCTCGTATGCTGTCTCTTTTGGTATTGGCATTGGCAGAGTGGGCTTTTTGATTGTCTTTAAGCCATTTTTCTGACAGTTGCTTGATCTGTTTGAGCAGCTGGTCTTTTTCTGATTGGTTGGCAGACGCCTGATAAGCGCCCAGTTTAGTACTAATCTCTTGAAAAGTACTGGTGCCAAAAAGGTTGCCCAACATACCAGAACCTTGCCCTGACATGGCGTAGGCGCCCAGGTTAAACTGCATGGGAGATTCAGAGCTGTTGCCGCCAGACGCCCGCTGAACCGGAGCATCAACATTGCTTTTCATTTGCATGGCTTTAGCTCCTACATCATCTGCTTCTTTTTCTAGTTTGGGGTCGTTGTTAATGCCTACCCCATTGTTTGCCTGAATGGTGGGTTGCACCCGCCCTTGTTTTTGTTGGGCTACGTGGGTAAGTTCATGCCCCAGGTGACGCTCTTTGCCCGGAGCCAGGTGTACCTGATTGCCTTGAGCAGTAGCTTCGGCCTTCATTTGGGTGGGCAGGCTTGAGTTATAATGTACCTGGGCGTCCGAAACATCGGTACCCGTGAGGCTACTTACATTGGCTTTTACCTGTGCTTCGTTTACTCCTCCGGTTTGACGTTGTACCGGGCGTTGTTTTGCCTGAATGGGTGGTGGTGTTTTATCTTTTCGCTGTACAACTTGCTGCTTTGCCTGAATGGGTAGCTTGCCACTTTCTTTGGTTTGTTTTGCCCCAGGTGCTTTTTTTTGTTGAACAATCTGTGGAGGGGTACTTTGTTCTTGCGCCTCGTTACTTTGATTTTTATGCATTGTTAACAGGTATTTTGTGGTTTTAGATGGATTAATGAGTGTACTCCTCTATTAATAAGTGATCTGGAAAAAATAAGATGTGCCAATTTAAGAAAATATATTGTTCTCAGACAATTCAAAAAAAACGGTGCATAGCCAAAGGTATGAGGCTTTTTTTTTGAGAAGAATGAGGGCAATAGATACACTTTAATGGCTCAAATTATTTATGAAAGATCACTAAGTGTAATTATTTTAGTAGTACTTAACAGTGACGCAAGTAAATAAATTCAGGATTATAATGGTAGTATACCTCCTCTCTGGATGGTAGTTAAACATACATCGTAATTTTTTATTGAAAATAGTAGTTTACCTCGTATGACAACCAAGCTTTTTTCTTAACAAATATCTATGTAGTTTTAGGTGAACAATTCACCCAAACTATATCTTATTACAAACCACCCATGTCTAAAGTTATATCAGTAGCCGACCTCAGCCAACTAGCCACATTTGCCCACATACCCGACCACCAACTACAGTGGCTTATTGACCACTCTACCGTGGTAGAATTGCCCGATGGAGGGGAGTTTTTTAAAAAAGGTGACCCTATAGAGCATACCCATTTTATATTAGAGGGCAAAATTTCGTTTAGAGCCGAGCAAGCCGGGCAATTTAGAGAGGTAGCCCAGGCAAGCAAAGGCGAGGTGAGCGGTATTTTACCTTTTTCGCGGGGCACTACCGCCAATGGCTTTGGCATTACATCTAAAAACACCACCATTATGTCGTTGCCCAAAGAATTTTTCAAAGAAATGATTCGCGACCACTACGAGCTTACCGAAATGCTGGTGCACACCATGACCAACCGGGTACGTAGCTTTACCAAACAACAAGAACAAAACGGTCGTATGATTGCCTTGGGTAAGATTTCGGCAGGCCTGGCACATGAACTCAATAACCCTGCGTCGGCAGTAGTACGCAGTGCCGCAGAGCTTAAGCGGCAGCTTCAACTACAGCCCGACAACTTTAAAAAGGTCATGTGTATAAGAATGAAATCTGCGCAAGTAGATGCAGTCAATGACTTGTTGTTTGCCAAAGCTGGTGCAGGTCCTCGCACTGATATGAGCCTGATGGAGAAAACCGATCTGGAAGATGAACTTACCGACTGGCTGGAAGAGCATGGCATAGATGATGGCAGCGAAATAGCCGAAACGCTCGCCGAATTTAATTGCGATATAGACATGCTAGAGCAAATGTATGTGCACGTACCTGACGAACATTTTCCTCCGGTGGCAAATTGGATAAGAAGTGTGTTAAGTACCGAAAAACTGGTGACTGAAATAGAAGAGGCCTCTTCGCGCATTGCCAAGCTGGTAACTTCGGTGAAGTCGTACACCCATATGGACCAAGCCCCCGAACAGCAAATGGCTGATGTACGGGAGGGCATTCGTAATACACTGACTATTTTGGGGCATAAGATTAAAAAACAACAAATTGCTCTTAAAGAAAATTTCCCGAAAGGGATGCCTCAAGTAAAAGTATTTGTAAGTGAACTGAATCAGGTATGGACCAACTTGATGGACAACGCCATAGATGCTATGCCTGAAGGGGGCACCCTGGAAATAGCGGCCGATTTCGACGATGACTACTTGCGTGTCTATATCATTGACAATGGCACGGGCATACCCGAAGACGTTTTAGGTAAAATATTCGACCCGTTTTTTACTACTAAAGCAATGGGTAAAGGCTCTGGCATGGGGCTAGATATGGTGCAACGGATTGTGCGCCAACACCAGGCTGAAATCAGGGTAGAGTCTGTTCCTGGGCGCACTCAATTTATGGTGTGTTTTTCACGAAATATATAAATAGTGGATGGCTTTTAACTAAAAAATTCATAAACCACTGAAAATAAACACACTATGAATTTGTTAGTTGCCTATTGAACAGGGTGTACCTAGAACCTTGTCAGGGTTCTGTAGACTAAAAGCAAGAACCATTAGAATTAAGATAAAGCATAGATAGAATGAGTAAGAAGAAACCCATCATTTTTGCAGTAGACGACGAACCACAGGTGTTGAGCGCACTGCAACGTGACCTAAGAAAACAGTACCGGAAGGAGTACAAGGTAATGAGTACTACCTCAGTAAAAGAAGCATTGGAAACTTTGCAGGAATTAAAAAATAAAAACGAAGTAGTTGCCTTATTTTTATCTGACCAACGCATGCCCGAAATGCTGGGGGTAGAATACCTGGAGCAGGCGGTAGAGGTTTTTCCGGAAGCAAAAAGGGTATTGGTGACCGCCTACTCGGACATAGAGGCTGCGATCAAAGGCATCAACGATGTACAACTCGACTACTACATTACCAAACCCTGGAATCCACCCGAAGAAAAACTGTTTCCAGTAATACAAGACTTGCTCGATGTTTGGCAAATGAATTATAAACCTGGGTTTAATGGCATACGAATTTTGGGTTATCAGTTTTCGCCCAAGTCGCACCAAATCAAAGATTTCCTGGCAGGAAATCTGGTGCCTTACCAATGGTTAGACATTGAACAAAGTGAAGAAGCCCAGCAACTGGCTACCCTGAACAATATTGATTATAAAAATTTGCCTGCGGTATTTTTTGAAGACGGTGAAGTGTTAACGAACCCCAGCCTGATTGACATCGGCACCAAAACAGGGCATAAGTCGCAAGCCTCTGACACTATGTACGATGTAGCCATTATAGGTGCCGGGCCTGCGGGATTGTCGGCAGCGGTATATGGAGGGTCGGAAGGATTAAAAACCCTGTTGATAGAGCGGAGGGCACCCGGTGGACAAGCAGGTACCAGCTCTCGTATTGAAAACTACCTGGGTTTTCCGTCGGGCTTAAGCGGGCAGGACTTGTCGCGGCGCGCCATTACTCAAGCTACTCGCTTTGGCATTGAGTTTTTGTCTCCAGTGCAGGTGAATAATATAGAGACCAAAGATAATTACAAAATTATCACTTTAGACGATGGCAAAACCATTCATACCCGTGCGGTAATAGTGACTACCGGGGTAGACTACCGAAAACTGGAAGCTCCCGGAATGAATGACTTTACTGGAGCAGGCATTTACTATGGGGCTGCTACTACTGAAGCTGCCGCCTGCCGCAACAAAGATGTATATATAGTAGGCGGTGGAAACTCTGCCGGACAGGGTGCTATGTATTTGGCAAAATTTGCCAATCACGTATACATTGTTGTTCGCAGACCCGACCTCAGCATCAGCATGTCGCAATACCTGATAGACCAAATAGCAGGCACCGAAAATATTACCTTGTTGCCCTACACCACTATCACAGCTGCCAAGGGGAGCGACCACCTTCAGCAGGTAGTATTGCAAAATACCCAAACCAAAGCTGAGGAAGAACGTGAGGCGGGGGCTTTGTTTATTTTTATTGGCGCCAAACCTTATACCGAGTGGATAGACTTAGAGGTATTGCGCAATCAACGGGGTTTTTTAGAAACCGGACGCGAATTGCTCAAGTACCATGAGTTTCACAAAGCCTGGATACCACAACGTGAGCCTTTTTTGCTCGAAACCAGCGTGCCTGGCATATTTGCCGCTGGCGATGTGCGCGCCGGGGCTATGAACCGGGTAGCATCGGCAGTAGGCGAAGGGGCTATGGCGATCAAATTTGTGCATGAGTACCTTGCTGAAAACTGATTTATAGTCTTATACCAAGTCTGATTGAAAACCTATACAAACTCACTTGTAGTGGTCTTAACACAGCCGACCAAGTTCTTCGCTATCGTTACCCGCTCTCTTGGTCAGCTGCGCTTAAGACCAAGAGGAGGAGACAAGCTTGTTGATGGTTTTTAGATGTAGACAAAGAATTTAGTGTACAAGTAATGGCAACAATTTGGTATTATGTACACCTATTTGTGTGCTTATATGTTTGCCAATATGCTAAAAAAAAGCCCAAACCAGTTATGCTGATTTGGGCTTTTAGTTTAATGATTAGGTTTTTAGATTAATCACTCAAGTTACGCAGTTTTCTGAAAGTCACCTGTTTCTATTGTTGAATGGCTATATTGTTGCGCAATGCGTAGCCAAACCATTGAGCAATAAAGCCATATAACCATCAAAATAAGTAGGTCTGCGTAACTTCAGTTAATAATACCCATAACCGCTATTTTTTTTCTGAGCTTCAAATATCTCATGCAGCCTCTCAGTGCCTTTTTTCCTATGGTGAAATGAAATATCTTCCGCCGTCGCTTGTGTCTTCACAAGAGACCAGACTGTGACTCAATCAGCGAGTGTCTCCACTCGCTGAGGTGGTGGCGGTATTTTTGGGGTGAATTTTCTACACTTGTTTGCTTAACCTGACGGCTATGGTGTCTTCACAAATCGCCTCGTCGTAGCGCCTGTAAATAGTGTTTTTCAGAGTTCCGATCAGCTCGTGGAGACACGAGCTGAGGCGATGACGGTACTTTTGAAAAACCGAAGCTACAGTTTTACTGTGCTGAGCTCAACGAAGTTAAAAGCTGGGTAGAGTACTGGTTTGGGCTTTTAGTTTAAAGAATAGGTTTTTAGATTAATCACTCAAGTTACTTAGTTTTCTGAAGGTCACTTGTTTCTATTGTTGAATGGCTATATTGTTGCGCAATGCGTAGCCAAACCATTGAGCAATAAAACTGTATGACCATCAAAATAAGTAGGTCTGCGTAACTTCAGTTAATAATACCCATAACCGCTATTTTTTTTCTGAGCTTCAAATATCTCATGCAGTCTCTCAGCTCCCTTTTTCCTATTGTGAAATGAAGTGTCTTCGCTAAAACTACTTTTAAGTACACTCCCCTTGAATGGGATAAAACAAGGGGAATCCCAATAATCTAATTTGTTGGTTATGACTTTTTCAATCCTGAGATTTATCAAGCCCATTTTTTGTATCGCGGTAATTGCGGCACGAGAAACAGCCTCAGAATTACTATCTATTTTTTTTAATAAAATAGGCAAGGCTGCATGGGCCTTCAAATCTGTGAAAGCCTCTATAATGGCTACAGTCATGTAGGGCTGCTTGCTTTCAGGAATACGAGATATCTTTTTGATCACAAATGTCAAGGTTCCAATGTTACCTCGTTCCTTCCACTTGGTTACATCTTTTGCTAAGGGTTCGTACCACCCACAAAAAAATAAAAACTTCTTGATTAAGTGCATGTTTTACTAGTTTTATGTGATTTTTTCGGTTTGTTTTATCTATCGAAGCTGACGGGCTGGGTAGTGGTTTTGGCTCAATCAGTATTACATTTGCATATTTGAGAGAAAACAAAACCTATGCTATGGCTCAACAGATTTTAACTATGTCTGGCTTTGCATTCGCAAACAAGTCGGGAGGCTTGTATTCATCAACACTTTTAAGTCTCCTAAAGGAAGGGTTAAAAGAGCGAGGGTTTGAATTCTTTTATTTTCATTCACCTTCGCTTCAACAAGCAGTTTTTTTTACGACTTTAATTTGGATGGGTCAAAGCCTATTAACCAAAAAAATAAAACGATTGCCAGCGAACTAATTACAATGAATAGTACTTTTTTTATTGTGAATAGGTTTTCTTTATATTCAATAGAGTACCAAGTGAGTGTTATCACTTCTGCGAGGTTTTTCGCCAAAATAAGTGAAGGGAAGGCAATTATAATAAAGTTAAATGTTTTACTAATAGACCCCGACCTACTCTACCCAGCTTTTTTTCAAAAGTACCGTCATCGCCTCAGCTCGTGTCTCCACGAGCTGACTGGAACCCTGAAAAACACTATTTACAGGCGCTACGACGAGGCGATTTGTGAAGACACAAACCGAGGCGAAGAAACACTAACTATAAGAAGTAGGATAGGTATCCAAAAGAATCTCCAGTTACTAATCTTAAAGCCTTTCATATTACTTATTATTTCTTGCTACCTTCACTTCTTTGTAAGCTTGTTTAGCCTTTAATACCGTAACGCTACTAGCACCTGCTAAAGGTTTTACAACATCTTTAAGTCTAAAAAAGCCTGACTCAAAGGAATAAGTCAGGGGTTGGTTTTTATGATGGAAATTAGAAGCATCGAACTTATTTTTTGAGAAAGGCATACGATATTTTCGATATTTACCGACAAAACAGTTTGGTATTAAGCTTCAATAATATTGAATCTATACTTTTTTAAAATAAGCTTCACTTCATCAATCAGTGAATGAATATCTTCATTCTTATTTATGTGCTTCAGCTTAATAGTTTTGTCTTCAAAATACCTTCCCCTATGCTTGTATAAGGTCAAAAGGCAGTCTTCGAATGTGTCTAAATAGCGCCCCATATAACTTCGTTTACCAAGAAACTCTTCTGCAAATGCACAGGCAAAGTCCAACTCTGATTTTACCAATTCAAAATCGATTTCAAAAACGTCCTTTTTTGGAGTAATTTGAAGTGAAGAATAATTCATGCAAGCTAATATATAATCAATTATTGAAATACCTTTTGGAAGGTTATACCACTGTACTTCTTTTCCTGATATCCAATAATTATATACATCTATGAAACCTTGTCTATATATCACATTATTTTTTATAAAACCTTCAAAAGTCCAGAAATTCAAATCTAAATAGTTTACATCATACAATTCAAACTCAAAGTACATTAACTGCTTATCTAAGGCATAAATTTCTATTTGAACTTGATCCTCGTGCTCAAGCAATATTTCATCAGCTTTTTGCTTAACCTTTGAAAAATACAGCTTCCTCAATGTAGTTGTTGAGTAAGGTTCCAAACGAATATTTTGAGCTTCCGCTATCAAAGCCTCATTTAAATAAATATGAATCAGCATCATCAAGTTCTTTTTTTTACTTAAACCCGTAGTGTCATAGAGTGAGCTTGTCCAGCCAATGGGGAGCTATAGATGAAAGCTAATTAATACTCTACCTAAACAGCTGATTTTAGGGTTCCAATCGGTTGGTGAGGACACGCAACCGAGGCGAGGACGGTATTTTTTCAAAAAATATGGATAAAGTAGATAATTACGATTTCAAAAAAAATATTATCCCTTTCTACCCTTACCAAACCAATTAAACCAGTATGATACCTCGACATTTCCTGTTTTGCTAACTTATGCCCCTGTTAAAAAAATCCTGACTCAAGTGGGTAATTCAGGATTTGGTTTTTAGCGAAATCAATAGCCTTGCACAAAGAAAACTTATTTTCACAAGGAGTTAACTTATTGTTACTTAGACATAGACCAGAGACTAAAAACAAGACAGGTTGGTTGGCTATATAGCATAAATATCAACATCAATCTCTCCCTCTAAGTCATTTATAAAATTTAAAAACCTGTTATTTAAATAAAGTGCGGGAGTTTGATCACCTGAGATTTCTAATACTACAAATAGCTTCATCTTCAAATTATTTTTTAATAAAAAACCTTTTAGCGAAGCCGCTTTGCTTTCAAACTTATCAAGTAATTTGTTTGCGTACTCTTCAAAATATAGCGTGTCAAGAGGCGGTATTGAATAACTCCAGCTCATTTCCTTACGTTTAATAGTTTTATTATACCCCTTTACAACTTCTCCTTTTAAATAGGTTTTTGTTGGTTTGATAGTTATTAAGCTTGTCAACTCATTTAGATCAAATGCATCTCCAAATATGGTTAATTCCAGCCTGATATTATTACTCATTTTTTTCGGTTATTAGTCTATATGCTCACTAAAATAGAAACCTCTCCCCGCTTTTCAAATCATAAAATCCTCTTTTTCAAACCTATAAGGAATTTTAAAATCATTTAGCCTAACGACAGAGAAATGCCCGAAGGCTAAAAACAATACTTGCCCTATACACCTGCTTTGTGCCTTAAGCACGGAAGTCCTTTTATTGATTTAATTGGTGGGATAGGCGCGTTTTAGTCTGCTATTTTTAGCGGAGCAAAATACATTGTGGGCTCAACGGGAGTCATCAAAGACAAGTAGGGAAATATTTGCCCATTATATTTGGCATGAATGAAGTTGCATACAAAAAAACTATCGTTTAAACTTTTGCTCAAAAACCAAACGGTACTTATTACCCACCGGCAAAGTATGGTTGATAATTTTGATTTGGTTTCCTTCTATCTGATCTATTTTACTCAATGAAACAATGTAAGATTTATGCACCCTTACAAAATCACTTTCGGGCAATTGTGCCATAATGTTTTTCATGGTATCGGCCACCATAATCATTTTATCCTCCGTAAAAAACTTCAGATAATTACCATAAGCTTGTATAAACAATATATTGTTTAAAAATACTTTGTGGGTCACCTGGTTTTCTTTCAAAAACAAGTAGCCGTTCAAGCTTTCGTTAGCGTTGGAGTACTGTTGATTGATGACTGGGGGTTTTTCTGATCTTTGCAGCTCTGAAGAGTCATCTATTACCCGGTTTACCGCCTTCAGAAACCGAGGAAAGGCAATGGGCTTTAATAAATAATCTACCACTCCAAACTCGTAACTCTCTAAGGCAAATTCGGTATAAGCAGTGGTCAAAATAACTTTGGGCGAATGGGGCAAGGTCTTGAGCATATCCAGCCCGTTGAGTTCAGGCATCTGAATGTCCAAAAACATCAGGTCTACTTCATGCTCATATAAAAAGTTAAGCGCCTCTATGGCATTATAACAACTGCCCACCACCTCGAGGGTGTTGAGGCGGGCTATATAATTTTGGATGATTTTATGTGCCAAAGGTTCATCATCTACCAGTAGACATTTTAACTTCATACACTTTTTATCTAATTATCAATGATGATGGATGGTAGAGTCAACATGTCAGGTCAATTCTAGCTCAAGGTGTACTTTAAAGGTATTGTTTTCTGCAGTAATATTCAAGTCATATTGATTTTTATACAAAAGATTGAGTCTACGCTGGGTGTTATCCAGTCCTGTTTTGGTAGAAATTCGTTTTGCATTTTTAGAAGGAATGCTATTTTTAATGTCAAAGCTTAGGTGGTGGTGCTGTACATGAATAAATATGTGAATAAAATTATCTTGTATGGTATTTATGCCGTGCTTAAAGCTGTTTTCGATGAACGGAATGAGCAACATAGGGGCTATTTGCTGGTGAGCAACCTCTCCCTCTATGTGCAACTGTACATCCGATTTTTCAGTGAGACGGATACGCTCCAGATCTATGTAGTTTTGCACAAATTGCAACTCGTCGGCCAGAGGTAAAGTTTGTTTTTGACTACTTTGCAATTGGTAACGCATCAGCTCAGACAGTTTGAGGATAGTATCAGAGGTTTCGGGCAGGCTATCGAGGCTTAATGCATAAATATTGTTGAGAGAATTAAATAAAAAATGTGGATTGAGCTGTGCCTTGAGCAGTTTCATTTCCATTTGCTGAATCAACACTTTGTTTTTGAGCTTTACCTGGGTTTGCAAAATAGCACGTTTGGTAAACAACATGGTCAGTCCCACCAATAGTATCATCAATTGCCCAATTGCCAACAATGGGATAAATTGCCAAATGGTACCATATTTTTCATAGTCATGGGCATCTAGCGACAATGCTGACAGGGTAGTAACAATGCCCCAAAAAACGACAAAAACGATGACGTAACGAGTAAAATGTCCCTTGTCGAAAAAGCGAGGCACCAATAAAAAGTGATTGATATAAATGGGTATCAATACTGAAGAAGTACTGATCAGGGTGTCCAGTAGACTAAAAGTTTTTTCGGGCTTTTCTATGCGACTCATTGTTCCAAGCAGCACAGTTACCACCACAAAAATAACTAAATCGCTCCAGCCAAACTTTGCCTTCAGTGCCTTGGAACTCTCTTTAAAAGTGCTTACCATAGTTGTTGATTTTTCGCTATTCAAACATCTTCACCTATCACCACCACTACAAAACACTTATATTTATCACAATAAAACAACTAAATATGATCAACTGCTTTGGTCACTTGATGAACGGCTTTGGTCATGTAATCTTAGTAGGTAATCATCTTTTTTTAGAAAAATGATATAATCATGTGAAATTTGAATCAATCAATCTATATAACTATAAAATATTATCACCATGAAAAATCACACGGCAGCTACCCCCTCTTTATTAGGAGTTTTTGTTTTGGTGGCAATTATACTTGGTATGCTTATCACAGTTACCTTACATAGTGGTGATTCGTCGGAGCAAGCCAGCGGCAACTGGAAGTCGGGCAAGAAAAACATCACAAAAGAAGTAAGTAATGATACAGGTAAAAAGCTCATTGATAAAGTAAAGATTCAATATATTAAGTTTCAATAACCATTCACTCAGCGCCCGCTCAAAGCCCCAAATATTTTACAATATCTGGGGTTTTATCTTTTTATTAATTTACTGGTTGAAGGCTTCCTTCTTAGTCTCTGCCAATAGGGATAAGCGTATAACTTGCCGTTGAACGAAAGTTAAAAAATTCTTCTCTATAAACTTAAGCAAGCAAAAAGTTCCCAAGACATCATAAGTCATTTACAGTTTGCCTCCCTGCTCAGGTTTTCCTCATAGAAAATCCAGTCCAAATCAAAGCTCTACTTCTGCCATTACACCCCAAAGAATGTTCAATTGAGCAACAAAAAACGGCTGGTACTACTGCACCCAAATGACAGCTATTTCGGGCAACCTCCTATTAAAATTGTCATGCACTCAACATTTTTTGCAACAATTTGGTAAAGCAAAACGTTCTCTGTTTCCCAGCATCAACAGAGAACCTGCCCAAAACAAGGTAATATCAGCTACTACAATATTACACTGTCAGGTCAGCACAAGTGGGTGTTTATAAAGTGGGGCAAGTGGGAATACTGACGCTAAGAAAAAAGTTCAAAAAAATCCTCGGAAGAAAAGTGAATACCAGGGAATTTCACAATGTGCTGCCCAAAAATGAAGCAATTCCCTATTTATTTTGTAAAAATCGTCAAATAACCGCAGCAAAAGCAGGTTTTAGCAAAATATAATTTTGATTTACACTTATAAAACCTACGAATTATGTATGAAAGCTGTAGGGTGGCTACAGGCCTTTTACCCGACAACTTGTCGTGTTTAGCCTAAAAACGGGTAAATTATGGTGCATAAATAGCAAAAAAATTACACCACTTATGAAAATAAGCTGTACATACATAAATTTAGAGACGTTTTCAATATAGCCTATGATATTTTCAGCCACTTGTGCCACTACTTAAGTGATCACTACCGATATGCATTTAATGTAAGGATGTTAATATATATAAAAAGTTGATTACTATGCTCGTTCAAAAACTGCCAGAATTGGACACAATCAATTCTGAATTTATCAAACAAGAGATCAGGAGATTAAAAAAAGTAGGCATAAAAGTAACTCGTGAAAACATAGCTGAAGCGGTAGGTGTACCATATACTACATTTGCCAATCATTTACGTGAACCTCGTTCTTTTACCATCCCGCAATATGCGTTGGTGGCTGCTTTTCACTACCTGAGTTATATCGAAAAACAGTACGAATTAGATATGTTGCGCAATCGCATTGACAAAGTGAAGGAGAGCATTAAACATATTTAATTAGATTAGTTACAATTGATTTATTGGTCTACAGGTGTTAATATTGGCGTTGTGCCTTCATTAACACCTGTTTTTAGTTAACCAACTACTGCTGCAGCCGCGACAACGATAAAAACCCAATAGGTAGGTTGGTGCTGCCTTTGAGGGCAAGGTCGGCAAGTATTTCACCTATAGCAGGCACAAATTTAAACCCGTGCCCACTAAAGCCTGCCGCTATCACTACTTTTTGATGGGTCTCAGGCAAGTAATCAATGATGAAGTGTTCGTCGGGCGAGTAGGTATACAAGCAATGCTTCACCTCTACAAAATCGCCCTGTAAATCGGGTAAGTGCTGAGCAATAAACGCCTGTAAGTTGGCTTTTTCCTGCGCAATAAGTTCCTTATTTTCGGTCAGAGGTAAGTCTTTGGGTAGCACTGCCTGCCCTGGAGTATGATGCCCTAGTTTAAAACCCACGGTTTGATTGGCTTCTGTGGCCAACCATTCGGGCGGCAGCCACGGAAAACCATAATAAATGCCTGGTACTTCAGGTAAATCAACAATCCAACAAGGCATGTTGTCTATAGCTTTCTTTGGTTTTATCCACGCCATCAATTGGCGGGTTACCTGAAGGTCATCGGCAAGCTGAGGCAATATTTTAGCGGTATAGGCACCTGCGGTCACGATCAGCTTGTGGGCAAAGTAGGTGCCTTGATTGGTACTTACTTTTACCTTTCCTTCTTTGAGCTGCCAGTTAAACACGATTTCACGCGTACGAATATCAGCTCCTTGTTGTTGGGCGGCTTGGGTCAAAACAGTCAGGGTACGCTCAGGAGTGATATACCCAGCGTTGGGCTCCCATACGGCCTCTTGGTTGGGCAAAAGTTTAAACTGAGGAAAACGCTTTTGGGCAACTTCGGACAAGTAGGTTTCCAATGGAATATCATATTGTTGAGCAGACGCCTTCACGTCTTTAATAAATTGGGCTTCGGGTGTACCCAAATAGGCAAGCCCCACCTCATGATACAGCTTTTGTTGTGTGGCTTGTTCTAAACTTGTCCAATTGGTGTAAGCCCGCTCCAGCAAAGGAACATAATCGGGGTGCTCAGCGTAGGCTTTTCTTATCAGGCGGCTTTGCCCAAAGTGCGATCCATGCGGATGTACTATGTCGTATTGCTCAAGGGCAAGCACTTGCGCCCCTTGGTTGGCCAGGTAATAAGTAGCCGCAGCGCCCATGGCGCCTACACCTATTACAATGGCATCGTATAGAGTATCTTGCATTGGTTTATTGTTGTTGGATGAGGGCTTGTTTAAATTTTCGCTATTTGATATTGTGCCAAATTGTAAGATGTCTAAGGAATGGTGAGAAATTAAATTACCATTCTTGAGGTAGAGGTTTTGTTTTGAGACGAGGCTATTTTTTGCGCCCATAGCAGCGCTACGGGCAATAACCGATGGCTACAGCTACGCTGTGCCGAGCTCTGCCAACGGCGAAAAATAACGAAGTATCAAGGCGAAAAATCACCTCTCAGAGTGTAAGTTTATTTTTGAACAATTCCTGAAAGGCACCTTCATTGTCCACATCCTTATCAAACAAAGCTTTACCAAAGATATGATTTCCTGTTTGATTTCATTAATTTTGAGGGTACTTCCCTCCTTCTTTTTATAATGTTACCTAAACCCCACGCTAAAACAACTTAATATCGCTCATTGCACTGGTATCTAAAGACTTACAACTACTTATCTCATAAATCTATACTGAATGACAAATTACTCTTTAAAACTACTCACGTCATTGTTTATCTGGGCGCTCCCTTTTTTTGCCTGGGGGCAAAAGTCTAAATTAGCTATAGACAGCCTGAAGCAAGTATTGCAAAAACACCCAACGGCTGATACTACCAAGGTAAATATTTTGAATGCATTGGCAAGAGTTCAGTTAAGGCTTAAAAAGGCAGACGAAGCTGCCCAATATGTAGCAAAAGCCCAAGAACTTGCCCACCAACTCAAGTTTACTAAAGGCAAGGCTTATAGCCTAAATATACAGGCGCGCCTACACGCCCAAAAGTCAGACTTTTCTAAAGCCGTCGAATATTTCGAAAAATCGCGTCAGGCATTTGCCCAAGTAGGTGACCAAAGAAATGTGGGGCTTGCCTGGTATTCTATAGGCTTGGCGCACTACTTTCAAAGCAACTACAAGACTGCCCAGAAGTATTTTGAAAAATCGCGTGCTTTGGCCACTAAAATAAATGATCAACAAACACTTTCGACGGCGCTCAACGGGCTTGCCAGTGCTTATGCCGATCTAAGCAAGTATGAACAAGCGATACAAACTTATAAAGAGGCACTGGAGGTGTACCGCAAAATTGACGACACAAAGGGCATTGCGAGTTGCTATAACAATATGGGTACAGTTTGCGATGACCAGGGCAATTACCCCCTGGCCGTAGAATACTATCACAAATCCCTGGCAACTTATCAGGAAATGGGGCATAAGCCGGGTATATCGAAATGCTTCAACAACTTGGGAATCATTTACAAAAAACAGCTAGAGTACGACAAGGCGTTGCAATACTATGAGCAATCATTGAGTTTGGGCAAACAACTTAAAGACAAACGCAATGTTGCCAAATGCCTGAATAACATGGGGTTGATTTATAAAAAGAAAGGAGATAATCAAAAGGCGGTAGAATACCTGGAAAAATCTTTAAAACTCAGCAAACAAATCGGTAACCAACACTTATCGTCTCAATGCCTGACCAACATTGCCGATATTATGCTTACCACTGGCAAACCAGTCCTGGCTTACCAGTATTACGAAAGGGGGTTAGCTATTAAGCAAAAAATTGGTGACCAAAAAGGGATCAGTCTGGCATATTTGGGGCTAAGCGATGTGCATATTTATAAGAAAGAGTACCCACAAGCATTGGATAAGGCGCTTACAGCAAAAAAAATAGCGGATGCCCACCAAATAAAAACCCAACAAAAGGAGGTTTATAAAGCCTTGGCAGAGATATATAGTGCCTTGGGGCAATACCAAAATGCTTATGAAAACCATGTGGCTTACAAAAAGCTACACGATGAGATTTTTAATAAAAAGAAAATTCAAAAGATTACACAGCTAGAGTCCCAATACAAGTACCAAAAGGAATTGGCTTTGGCAAGTCAAAGAGAGCTGAAGTTGGTAAAAAAAGTAGAAGTAGCAGATTTAAACCTGGCACAATCTCAAAAACAAACCCTACAGGCCATCATTGGCTTTTTGGTATTTTTGATATGTGCCGGGGCAGTCATTGTATGGTTGATCTGGAAAGCGGCAAAGTCGGAGCGTACACGTGCCCAGGTAGAGCAAAAACTGTTGCGTTCGCAAATGACCCCTCATTTTATATTCAACTCCCTGTCGATATTGCAAGGTATTATACTCAACAAAGAGTATAAAAAAGCCATTACTTATTTGTCTAAGTTTTCGAGGTTGCTACGCATTGTGCTGGAAAACTCCCGCGATAAAATTGTACCACTGGACAATGAACTAAAAGCAGTTGAAAACTATTTAATTGTACAAAATTTAGGCGCAAGCCAACCTTACAACTATAGCATTGACCTAGAGGCACACATTAACCCGCAAGATATATTGATTCCGCCTATGATGATTCAACCTTTTGTAGAAAATGCCATTGAGCACGGTTTTACAGGCAAAAAAGAAGATAAGAGAATTCAAGTAAACATAGCATTTGCCAACCAAAAGCTGACGTGTGCAGTAGTAGACAATGGGGTGGGCATTGGGGAAGAAATGCTACAAAAAAATGAGTCAAAAAAATCGCTTGCCACTGCCATTACCACCGAACGCCTCAAGATATTTTCAAAAGAGTTTAAAGTAAAAACAGCCATTGACATCCAGAACCGGGCTAATTTTAACGAAAAAGGAACTATTGTGACACTGGTATTACCTTATAAAATAAAGAAGGATGATTAAAACACTCATTATAGAAGATGAAGAGTATATCCGCAAAGGACTGATTAGTATGATTGAGATGCTCGATAAGGGGCTCACTATTATTGGGGAGTGTGCCTCGGTGCAAGAAGCCATTACGGTAAGTAAGGCCTGTAAGCCAGATTTGGTTTTTCTGGACATTAACCTGGCAGATGGCAACGCTTTTGAGTTTTTAGAAAAAACTTCGCAATTGGCGCATAGGGTTATTTTTACCACTGCCTACGAAAAATATGCACTGCAGGCATTGAAACAAGGCGCTATTGATTATATACTAAAGCCGGTAGATTTGGATGAACTGGAAACTGCTATAGACAAGGCTTTGGTGAGCCTTTCCCGAAAAAACACCCCTGAAACCAACCCCAAACAATGGAACGACGACAAAGACAAGCTGGTGCTTCGGCTACAAGACAGCCTACAGATTATAGATTTGAAAACACTTATGTTTTGTAAATCAGACAAAGGCTATACTACTTTTTATTTGGCAAATGGCAAATCTTTTGTGGCTTCCAAATCGCTGAAAGACTATGAAGGGCAACTACCCTCGGCTACTTTTGTGCGCACACATCAGTCTTATTGTGTTAACCTCAATTACATAGACAAATATGACAAAAACGGCTATGTGATTTTACGCAATGGGGAGGCAATTCCAGTATCGAGCCGTAAAAAAGAAAGCTTTGTGGCGCTATTGCTCAAAGCAGGTATTCATTAAAGGTGTATGCAAAAGAAAAAATGGTTCAAGCAAAAAGTAATCATACTCAAATACTTGAACCAATAATAATTCTCTCAAAAGTTGATCACCCACATTTATCCCTTATCTCTGATGTTTTCGGATGTTCTTTTCAAAGTATATCACACATTAAAAAAAGCTCCGAAGGATTTAAGAATCATTAGTGCTCTGTCAAGATTATATTTATGGGTTCCTATGGCAACTGGTTTTGTCATACTTCGTTATAAAAAATTTACGTAGCTATGGCTATGCTCATTTTTTACGCCTTGTCTGACTACACCATTCTTCCACATTCTCCCCCCAATTCAAACGTTGAAAGAGCACTCGTTAGGTTTTGTAGTAGAATTAGCAAATTACAATGGTGGCTAGTTGGCTATTTTGAGGTCTTCTTTTTCATTCATTTTAAAAGAGAACTCATAATAGTTGGTCACCCTTTGTCGTCCTTGACGGGTACTTTTTTCCCCTTTTTTGGTACCTTCTATTTTAAAGCTTGCCGCTACTTTATTTTGGTTATTTACCCTGAAACTCCACTGTACCAGCTCAAAGTTTTCAAACTCTTTCGGAATCATTCCTATGGCTTCGTCATACTTGGTCAATATCAGGTCAAAGTCCAGTTCTTTCAGCTTTACTTTGCCTTGCTTGTTTTTTAAGAAGAATTTTTTCTGAAAACCTTTAGACGCCATTTTAGGAGCCTGCAACTCTTGACCATCGCCCAACGCTACCAGGTAACTCTGAGAGTAATCTACCCCTTTGTCAAGGTAACTAATCGTGGCATTACCAAATTCGCTGGTCAGGTGATTTTCTGAATGCAGTGACAGTTCATATACTGCTTTATCCGCCCCAAACTTGCGCTCTAAGAGTTGTTTCAACTCGTTCAAATGTTCGCCATTGTTCAATGCCATGTCTGGTGCACCACCACCTGTCAAAGGATTTCCGCCTTCGCAAGAAGACAAAAACAAGGTAAATACTGCCAACACTGTGGCAAACCACATACTTTTATAAGCTTTGCTGTTCATAATAATATAATAAGAAATAATAGCGGTTGTATGCTGTCATACAACACAGTTTTTGAAATAGCCTGATTGCCCTATTGGGCATTCATAAAAATTGATCACTTGGAGATTAGTTACTAACAGTTTTGGTTTCCTCTTCTTCGTCTTCACTTTTACCAAAAATAAAGAGCAATGCTACTCCTGCAACAATAAACCCTATCCGGAGCAACCACCCCATTGTATTGCCCCAAAGGTCTACCCACATGAGCAGTTTAAGGTTATAACCAAAAATAGATAGTACAGATGAAGCAACCCCAAACAATGCCAGTATTCCTCCAAATCGCCCGATTTGTGCCTTGATGTATTCCATAAAATTAAATCTATTGTGGATATTTTTCTCAAAGGTAGGTACAAAAGCAATGGTTGTAAACAGGCAATATATATCCGTAAGAGATGGGTTTATATTCGTGTAGATTTGAACCAAAACCGTAAAAGGTAGGGCTATTTATTGGTTGTGTATATTCATCGCTGGGGTAAACCTGTGTACGCTCCTGTATATGTCAAAGAAACACATTGAAGCCGTGGGAGGCTAGAAAAGAAAATGTGAAACGAAGCCTTACGGCAAGTTCGAGCCAAAAAAATTGAGTCATCAAAACAGTGCCGCTTATAAAAACAAAAACCGACACTTTGTAAAGTTGTCGGTTTTTGTTTTATTATTTACTGACCTTTCGCAGGTTAAAAATTTGTTTTCTGTGAAAAAATACCACTCAGCAAAATATGCTTATAAAAAGCAATGATTCGAGTATCTGTGAGCCATTACTTTTTTCTACAGGTAAAAAAGTAATCAAAAAACCCGCAGCTGTAGTTTGTTTCGCCTAAATCTGTTGCACTACGCCGAAACAGCTCAAACTCGCCTGTGGCTCAAACAGTGACCTGTTTTTACGGCTTCGTTTCACAGATTCTTAACGGCAACAAACTAAGGCTGAATCCAGCTGACGCAACCTTAGTCCTATACTGTGTTTTTTTGCTTAAAAACAAAAATACGTACTGCGAAAGATCAGTTATTTATACTAAGCCAGCCAATCGGCTACTTCTTCTTTAGAAGGGTTTTTCACATCATTCAGTTTGAGTTTTTTGCGCATTCCGCACACTTCCTGATGCAATTTATTAGCGTTGGCTTCTTTTAGTTTTTCTATTTCAAAGTACCCTAGTTTTTGAATAATAGGCACTAACTCTTCACGCACACCTATCGACTTGTAATCTTCTACTGTAGCAATGACTGGTTGCTTTTCGGGACGCATCTGCGGGAAAAACAACACTTCTTGAATAGTAGAAGAGTTCGTCATGATCATAGACAAACGGTCGATGCCAATACCCAAACCAGCTGTAGGTGGCATTCCATACTCAAGCGCACGCAAGAAATCCTCGTCAAGAGTCATAGCTTCATCATCGCCTCGTTTGCCCAGGTTTACCTGGTCTTCAAAACGCTGGCGTTGATCCAGGGGATCGTTCAGTTCAGAAAAAGCATTGCAAATCTCTTTTCCATTGGCTATAGCTTCAAAACGCTCTACCAAACCAGGCTTATCGCGGTGGCTTTTAGCCAAAGGCGACATTTCTACTGGGTAGTTGGTAATAAAGGTAGGTTGGATAAGGGAGCCTTCGCATTTTTCGCCAAAAATCTCATCAATCAACTTGCCTTTACCCATAGAAGGGTCAGTTTCCACATCCAGCTTTTTACACGTTTCGCGCAGCTGATCTTCGTTCATTTCAGAAATATCAATGCCCGTAAAGTGCTCAATGGCTTCGAACATCGTATAACGTTTCCAGGGGCGTTGAAAATTGATGGTATTGGCGCCTACTTGCACCTCAGTAGTGCCGTGCAAAGCAATGGCAACTTTTTCTACCATTTCTTCTACCAGGTTCATCATCCACTCATAGTCTTTGTAAGCCACGTATAGCTCAACTTGAGTAAATTCCGGATTATGAAAACGGCTCATGCCTTCGTTACGAAAGTCCTTAGAAAACTCGTATACTCCATCAAAGCCACCCACAATTAGTCTTTTGAGGTACAACTCGTTGGCAATGCGTAAGTACAATGTCATGTCCAACGTATTGTGGTGAGTTTTAAATGGTCGGGCAGCAGCTCCTCCATACAAAGGCTGTAGTATGGGGGTTTCTACTTCTAAATACCCTTTATCATTGAGGTAGTCCCGCATGGTGTTTACCAGCTTGGTACGCTTAATGAAAGTATCTCTTACTTGTGGGTTTACAACTAAGTCTACATAACGCTGACGGTAACGCAATTCAGGGTCGGTAAAAGCATCGTGCACTTTGCCATCCTCGTCGGTTTTGGGCTGGGGCAATGGTTTGATTGCCTTGGTAAGCAAGATATACTCGGTTACCCAGATACTCAACTCACCCGTTTGAGTTTTAAAAACGTAGCCTTTGACACCAAGAATATCGCCCAGGTCAACTAGTTTTTTATACACATTGTTGTAATAAGACTTATCTTCTCCCGGACAAATCTCATCGCGGTTCATATAAATCTGTACACGTCCTTGTGAATCTTGTAATTCAGCAAACCCTGCTTTGCCCTGAATACGACGGCTCATCAAACGCCCGGCTACAGAAACCTGTTTGTACTTACCTTCCTCTACCTTATCACCTGCGGCCAAATGATCGCAGTCGGTTTTGATGTCAGCACTGGAGGCATTGATTTCGTACAAATCGGCAGGATAAGGATTTATCCCTAACTTGCGCAGCTCTTCCAGCTTCTCTATGCGCACGCGTTCCTGCTCAGGTCTCATGTTAAATTGCATTTAATTTATTAAAATTAAGATTATAAATAGCTATTAATCAATTAAAAAGCTTGTTTTTTAGATGGAGGCTACAAAAGTAAATAAACAAAGGCAAGGTTACAAATATTCTCATCAAATGCCTTTTTTTGTGGCTAATTTATAAATTAAAATCGAGTAAGGAGCCTTGTACTAAAGATAACAAACCCCGCCAAAAGTGGTGTTTTTAGTTTGGCAACAAAAAAAGTAACTGGCTAAAAAACACCTCTCCTCTAGGATTATTGTTTTTTTCTGACTTCTTTAGTTCTCAATACTCCTCAGTGATTTTAGTCAAAGTTGGTTTCTGATTAACTTTGTTGAGCTCGCCAGAGGCTCGGTTATCAGTTATTTATGAATTTAAAAACTATTTAACTGGGTGTTTAGGCATAAAACCGAAACACTTTTGAAAATAAAGTTGAGTATGCAATCTTAATATAAAATACTGATTAACTTCGTTGAGCTCACAAGTTCGGTTTACAGTATTTAATAAGGTGAACATTTACTTGAATCAGCTATGGACTACCGACTAAATACTATGGACTATTGTAGTTCTACTATCACTAGTACATCAGGGACTAAGTTACTCACATATTAGCTTCGCAGAGCTCGCCACAGCAGAGCTGTAGGCTCGGTTATTTGGCGACTTTTGCCACCTGACTTCCTCGTAAAAAAGTTAGGCAGCTATGATCCCTAATGCACTAGTTAAAAGTGGTGGATTTGCCGTAGTTTTTGCCAACTACACTCCCAACAGAGATAAAAAGATGATAATATGGAAGTAACTCACCTGATTGAAAATATTGTAAACCATATCGATGCAGGTTTGTTTTTACGAGATGTATCTACTAAAGAAGCCATTTATTATAGTCCTGGATTTTTTAAAATATGGGAGGTGGAAGAAGTTGATTGGAATGAACAAACCGATTCGTTTTTGAACTTTGTGCACCCTGACGATAAAGCTCGGGTAGAAGCAAATCACCATAAATTTATCAAGAGCGATACCCGCAGAAACGACGAGTACCGTATCATTACCCCGAAAAACAATGAAAAGTGGGTATGGGTCAGAACATTCCCTGTGTATAACACCCAAGGTGAATTGTATTGTCAGGCGGGCATTATAGAGGATATTACTTATAAAAAAACGGTAGAAAAAGACCTTACATCTTTGACCAAATCAAAAGATGAAATGTTGCGCATGTTGTCGCATGACTTACGCAGCCCCCTTCAGTCTATTTTGGGGCTTACCCAATTGCTGGAAATGGAAACCCATAGTTTAGACAATCAAGACTTAAGCAAGTACATTCAGTTAATCAAAGAGAGCTGTAACTTTGCCAATAACCTGATGGCTGACCTCTTAGATACTCATTCGCTTGAAGAGGGCAAAGGTGAACTAAACTTATCAGAAACCAAACTGAGCAAGCTATTGACCGAGTCTTGCCACATGTTTGAACAACAAGCCATCAAAAAGAATATATCATTGAACTTGATTATAGATGCTGCGCACGACAGTGAAATGACGCTAGATGCCACCAAAATCATTCAGGCGGTCAACAACTTGCTGTCTAATGCCATTAAGTTTACCTCTCGCCATGGGCAAGTAACAGTAACACTCAACGACGCCTCCAACTATGCCACTATTTGCGTCAAAGATTCGGGCATTGGCATTCCAGCCGATAAAATTCCTTTTTTGTTTGACAAGTTTACCAAAGCTCGGCGGGCAGGCACCAGCGGTGAAAAAACGACCGGGTTAGGCATGTCTATTACCAAACACATCATAGATCAGCACAAGGGTGAAATATCGGTAGAAAGTAAGGTAAACGAGGGTACAAGCTTTATTATCAAACTTTTTAAGTAAAACTACAAAAATAACCTAATCCATAGAACGGCATCTCTGGCAGGGGTACTTCTCAAAAAAATAGTTCCATAGCTTTAGCTATGCAAAGATTTTTTCGCTCGTCCTCCCACCAAATATTTTGTCCTTTTGGAGTACTTTATTTTTTACGTTTTACTAAGTAAACTGCCAGCCACTTAAAAACTCAACTATAGCTTTACCCCCATCCACAGAATATCATCTCTTTGGGTAGTGTCGCGTTGGTATTGATCTAGTATTTCTTCAAGGGCTCGTTTTTGTTCATTCAGTGGTAGCATGGCATGCTCTTGCAACACCACCTGTAAACGCCCTCCTCCAAACCTTTTGCGATTTACGTTGTTCTGATCACGTAAACCATCTGAACCTGTATACACCAGGCTATCCTTTTTAAGCGTTAAGCTTTGGTTGGCAAACTTTTTTTGTGATTTATTCAAGTCTCCAATGTATAAGTTATCTCCCTTAAGGCGATGCAAACTTCGGTAAGGAGGCTCTATATAATATACGTCAGATTTGGCTCCGGCAAATACCAACTGAGTATCGCCATTAGGTTGTTTTTCCAAGGCTATGAGCACAATGTCCATTCCACTACTTGTAAAATGCTTTTGTTTGGCAAATAAGCTGCGAATTTCCTCGTGGAGTTCATTCAATGCATGGGCAGGGTCGGTATTTTGATTGCCCACAATTATTTTCTCCAGGGCATTGTAGCCAATCAAAGACATAAAGGCACCTGGTACCCCATGTCCAGTACAGTCTACTGCCGCCAACATAACCTTGTTTCCTATTTGTTTTATCCAGTAAAAATCGCCCGACACCACATCTTTGGGTCGGTATATAATGTAATGTTCCCCTAGTATATGGGCACGCTCTTCTTTGTTGGGTAAAATGGCGCGTTGAATGCTCAATGCCGACTTAATACTATCTTGAATACGGCGGTTTTTCTGCGATACCAGGTTAGCGTTGTATTTTACCAGCTCTTGGGTGGCTTTGAGGGCGTCAAGGTTTTCTCTTAGCTCTTCGCTTATCTTGAGTAGCGCCTCATTTTTCAGTTCCAGCTCGCTGGTGCGCACCTGTACTTTACTTTCCAGGTTTTCGTTGGCCTCTTTCTGAATGTATAGGGCCTGTTTTTGCGCATACAGGGCTTCTCGCTGTGCCTGCGCTTTAGCTTTCTGATTTTGTATTTGTTCTCGTCTATAACGATCACTCAACGCAAAGGCAATAAGCACTATTTCTATTACATTGGCTATCTCTACGGCGTGGGTAGCAAAAAAACTCACGGGTAATAGTCCCATCGCCCTAAAAACAACCATTAATGCACCCAAGGCATAGATAGCAAAAGCAAGCACAAAATACCGGGCTGAAGCTTGTTTTCGCACCAAGGCATAAATACCTGCAATAAGGGTAACCAACAAGGTAAACGACGACGCTAAGGTGGCCCAACGTACAATTTTATTATAGGGCACTACAAAAGCTATCACCATGAATAAAACCCCTACCAACGCCAAGGTTTTGAGGGTCACTTTAATTAAAGTGTTTTTTATTCGAATAAAATCCTGGACAAAAAACGCCAAGCCAGTGATAAACATGCCCATAGAGATTATCAGCATGGGGTTATTAATTTCAGGCAGGTTACCCCAAATATACTGGTAGGCGTGCCCACTAAGCGACGTGTATAACAACAAGCACCCGGTAATATAAAGTACATAAAAAAAATATACTCGTTGCCTAAAGATAATGCCCAGAAATACATTAGTAATGGTAATCAAGAACAGAATGCCTACAAAAATGCCGTAAAACATTTCGGTGCGTACTTGTTGCTGGTGGTAGTAGTCGGTTTTTTGAATATACAACGGCAACTGAATGGTGCCTGAAGAACGTACTTTGAGATAAAAAATATAGGTTTTGTTGGTAACCAGTCCGTTTAAAGGAAAAACAATGGTACGGTATGGAAGCGTTTTGGCGTATAAGGGCAACATGTCACCATTGCGTTTGTTTTGCCAATTACCCGTGGCGTCTTTATAATACAGTATCACTTGGTCAATCAAAGGGTAGTCTTGATTGATCAGCCAACTATTGAGCAATGAATCCGTTTTCTTTACCCTAAATTTCAGCCAATAGGTAGCATCAGAAAACCCCAGGTTAAGGTTTTTAGTAGATGACAATGTAAATTTGGCTTTAGACGCCCGCACCTGTTCAAAACTCAACTGATTGGTTTTGTCTTCCAATACAGCCATATATTTGCCTATGGTATAGCTTGGCTTGGTGCCTGATAGCTTCATTACCGACAAATTGGGTTGGGCAACGCTCTCTGTCAACAGTAGCCAAACTATACTTGCCACAAACCATACTTTAATAAACCATTTATTTTGCATTCTATAACCTCCACATCAAAAACCTACAACTGTTTTGATGCTTATTTTATCCTTATTCAACCCCCTCAGAAGTCATCTTTGAAATGCAAAGCTAAATAGAAACTTTAAAATGTGTCTTAAAAATCAAAATTTCTTACATGCCAACCACCACCCTATCAGTAAACTCAAGGTACGTGTCCAGCACTAACATGTCATCTAGGCTGTTCAAAATTTTAAAAAAATGCCCCATTTAAGCCATCCTTAATTATTATGGCGAGTTTATTTACTCAATATGGGGCTGTTTTATTCAGAGTCCAACCAATTTTCAAAAAACGTCATTAAACGTCATTCTCCTCGGTCGCGTGACACACCGACTGACACGAATCTACGCTTAAACGCTGTTTTTCGGGGTATCGATCGGTTGGTGAAAACACACAACCGAGGCGGAAAGGGTGTTTTGTGGGTGAATTTACTTTGGTATTTACTACAGAAATTTAGAAAAAATGAGGGGAAGAAATCACCTAATTTTGAACAGCCTACCTGTCACCTGTTGGCCAATTAAAAAGTAGTTTATAAAGGAAATAAACTCAGGAATGATCAGGAAGTGTACTTTGGGAAAGATCGAGACTGTCTTCCATCTCTACAACAACACTAAAGCACCTCAACATACGATATTTATTGCATACAATCTGCGCATATTTTTGAGAGTGAAAGGGACCAATTAGAAATGCGTGTCCACCTGCCACCTGGCTTTTGCGCAAGGTAGGCATTGTTTGTAGTATGGCTTGTTCCTGTTCAGCACTTTGTGGCACAATGGCTATGCTATACAACACAGTAGAAGGATCTTCGTCTTCGTATTGTTTTATAAGCCCCATTAACTCTTCCAGTACCAGCTCTTCTTCTTCTGACACTACCCCATCTATTCTTACCAACATATTCAATACGTCGCCCAATTGAGACACTTGGTCGGTGGGTGGCGAAGTATGCAAGTACTCTACCATAGCGTTGCGCAACTCGGTAAAAGAAATAGGGCTATGTTGCCCGTTCTCTTTGGTAAACTCTTCCCAGTCGAAGTGAATATCCCATAGTTCGGCAAATTGCTGAATAAACTCCTTTTCACTATCGTCGAGCACTTCATCTATCATAGCCACTTTACTCAATATTTCTATTACTTTATAGGCTTGCGATGGTCTAAAAAACGATTTAGCAAGATCACCTGCTTCTTTTCGCTCTAGCTTCAAAGCCCTTTTGACCAGGGTCCAAAAACCAGCTTTTTGCTGACCCACTACCCACAAACCAGCACCAATAAATATCTGAACAACTGCCGCAAAAGCCCAAAAAGAAGCATTGATGGCACCTTGCCAGTGATAAGCAAAAGAAAAATTAAGCACAAATACCGAGCTGGTAAAAAAGCCAATAAACTTACCTGTAATCGAAATACTCTCTGCTACTTTCCGATCATGTCTCCTCTTCCA
Source organism: Microscilla marina ATCC 23134 (assembly GCF_000169175.1). NCBI lineage: Bacteria > Pseudomonadati > Bacteroidota > Cytophagia > Cytophagales > Microscillaceae > Microscilla > Microscilla marina. The sequence goes on along the minus strand of NZ_AAWS01000005.1, from coordinate 165,039 downwards.
AAGCTTATTTAGGGTCAAATAAACTTCCATAAAAGTAAAACCAAGCGACACATAGGCAATGAGGCTTATAATGGTTTTAAAAGATTCGAGCATATATATTGGAGATTTTTTAGCGCAAAAACAAAAGTATAGAAAAGGTCTATAAAAACCCAACAACTTTGTATAAACACCCTCTCACTTTTATGTTCTATATCTTCTCACAATATTAATATTTCAAAAAGTATTCTCTGAAATCACACGTTTTGTCTAGTCCCATTTTCTTTTTAATACGCCCACGGGTTACCTGTGTTGACCGGGGAGTAATGTTGAGCAAGTCGGCTATCTCTTTTGTGCTCAAGTTCATCTTAGTATAAGCACAAAACTTCAGCTCATAAGGTGTCAGCTCGGCATATTTTCTTTGCAGCCGGGCAAAAAACTGTGGATGCACTTGTTCAAAATGCATTTTAAAAGAGTCCCAATCCTGGGAAAACCGAACCTCGCTGCTAATTTCTTTGATAATGGGCTTCAGAAAAGGTTTCACCGATATGGGGGCTTGTTCAAGCTTCTGCTGAATTTGAGTAAGTAGCTTATCTTTATGATTGCTTTGTAAGGTAAGGGTTGCCAACTGCCTTTGCTGTTGCTCTTTGGCAAGTTTGACTTCTGCATAAGCAGCTGCTAAACGCAACGCCACATTTACTCTGGCAAGTAGCTCTACCTCATCTATGGGCTTGCGTACATAATCAATAGCACCCGAAGTCAACGCTGTTTTTAAGTCTTTGGGGGAGGTCATGGCTCCGGTGGCTACTATAATGGGAATGTCCTGGGTGTTTTTTTCAGCTTTAAACTTAGTAATAAGCGTAATACCATCAATATCAGGCATTTGCCAATCGGTAATGATCAGGTCGGGTAATAGCTCAATGGCGATTTCATACCCCATTGTGCCATTGTTTGCCACCATTAACTCATAGTTAGTTTTATCTTCAAACAGTTGTAAATAAACATCTAAGTTATACTGTTCATCATCAATGGCTAAAACTCTATATTCTTTCATCCAATTAATAAGCTTTTCAAGTACTCGAATTGTGTTCTATTTGAGTTTAATACAGCTTGTTGAATGGCTTCTTTCCAACGCTCAACAGAGGCACTTTGGGCAGGAATATTATTCAACAAACGTTTGAGTTTGGAGGCCTCATAAAACTTCAGCACAACTATGTCTGCCCGGAAAGTAGCCAACGCCTGTTGATCATCTACCGTAAGCATTATATCGTTCCCTAGGTTGGCAGTTTCCAGCACACCACCAACAGTAGCAGCTGACGCCCTGAAAGACATAGGCAAAGTGAGCCAAAAAGTACTCCCCTCTCCTTCTCGCGACTCTACCCCTATTTCGCCTCCATGAGCTTCTATCGCAAATTTGCAAAAAGTAAGCCCCAACCCTGTTGATTGAATCTGTTCTTGGTTTTTTACTTCTACCTGATAGTATTTATCAAATATCTTCTCAATATGTGACGTAGCTATTCCTGTTCCCTGATCCGTGATTTGCACCTTAAGCCATTCGCTTTTTACTGCTTCTGCCTTTATGCTGATGGTGCTGTTTTGAGGGCTAAACTTAATGGCATTGTGTAATAAATTTACCAAAACCCTTAAAATCAAGCCTTCATCTATCAACACCAAGGCTTTTAAATGATTGTCATAGTCCAAGGCAATGTTTTTTTGCATCCGCAAATAGTCTACCTGAGACACTGCCTGCGCCAACACCTGCACAAACGGATAAGGTACACTTTGTACTTCAATGTTGGCATCTTCAAACTTTTGTACATCTAACAAGTTCATGACCAAATGAGTCATTTGTCGTCCAGCCTCTATTACTTTAGGCTTTTCAGATAAATTCATCACTACCCCCAATGAATTCTTGAGATCATGCACCAGCATGTGGGTCATTGCTTGTTTAAAGTCTGACAAAAGTTTGATTTGCTGATAAGACTCTGACAAGGCAATAGCTGAACGGGTACGAGCCAGTAATTCTACTTTGTCGATAGGTTTACGCACATAATCAATGGCACCCGCCTCCAGTGCTGTACGCAGGTCATCGGGATGAGTCATTACCCCAGTAGCCATAATAATGGGAATGTCTTTGGTAACAGGTGATGCTTTTAGTTTTTTTACCGCCTCAATTCCACTCATTTCTGGCATTTCCCAATCCATAATAATCAGGTCAGGGCGTTTGTCAAGCGCCAGTTGATACCCCATCATGCCGCTGGTGGCTCCCAAGATGGCATAAGGCTCTAGTGAGGCATCAAAATAAGCCGTAATAGTTTTTAAATTATTGTATTGATCATCAATCACAAGAATGCTATACTCTTTCATACATTATGAGGTCTTTTGGGTACCAAATAGTCAAGGATTGAATTGGAGATAAGATTTAGTGAAATAATTCAGGGCGCTACAGTTTGCTTTTTGAATTCCGCTGAGTTATATGAATTTTTATCAACAAAGAAGTGTAACACTATTTCGCAAGTATATCCTTAAATTTAATCTTGACTAAGTAACAAATCAAAACAGGTGATACTTTTAGACAATAATACAGGAAATGTATAAAAATGCTTGGTTTACAACACGAAGATTTTACCCTTGGGGCTATCTCATGACTCAAACATTACCAAAAAATGGGTTTTAAAGTATTACACTTGCCAGATTTTAAAAACCTGGCAAGTGTGGGCTAATGAAATGATTATGAGACCGCCCCAAAACAACACAAAATTTAAGCAGACAATGACACTCTGTTAAACACAATCTGGGTAAGGTTTTTCAATGCCTCACGGTCATATTCAATGCCTTGTGTTTTTCGGTTCATTTTTTCAATTAATAAATTTACCTTAGACGAAAACCACCTTCTGGTGGCGTCTGGTGATACTTTTTTCTGCTCTGCCAAATTAAAAATGGGGGTTATTTTTTCAAAAATTTCCCGATCTTCTATGTCTGTATAAGACTTCCCAAAGTTTTTCAACAACTCTTTGGTCGCTTTACGATTGACCTTTTGGCTGATGTCTTTTATGTCATTGGTAGTCAGAGGAAGCCTGCTGTATAATTTTAGCAACAGTAAAAACTTGTCTTTGTTCTCATTAAATTTATTGAGAAGCAATACCAGTCGGCTTTTCTCTATCTCTAATAAGTCGTTTTCATATTGGCTGTGCATTGCCACAAAACGCGGATTAACATCATCCAGAGAATAACAGTATTTGTCTATTTTGGTAGGTTTTACTATCAAGTCTACACAAAGGTTATACACTACACGCTCAAAATAAAGTACCAGACTACCATATTCAAGTTTATAATTTTTCTGAATCTGGTAACAACGTTTTTCTAAGAGTAGGGCATTTACCTCTTGGGTTAAATCATCGGTATGACCATATTTAATAAAACCGCGTTGTACCCATTTGTTTACAACTTTACGGATGCTTGCCTGAAATGCTGGAGAGCAAATTAATTTGCCTGGATTGTTCTGAAGTAGGGTATATGCAATATGATTTTCCATCTTTGCACTGTATAGTTTAATGAAGTAATATGAAAACAGAAATAGGTCTGATTTGTATATTACAAAGGTAAGGGGGGCAAAGAGGGGATGCGATGATTTACCTGCAACAAAGGTGCTACAGCGTAATTTTTTATAGAATAAAAAGGCTAAATATCTGAGTATTAATACTTACGATCGATGGAATTAATCAATCATTTGTTGTGGAGAACCCAGTGGCAATTGAAAAGTGAAAGTAGTGCCAACTCCAGTCTCTGATGCTACTTTTATATTACTTTGATGTGCTTCTAGTGCTACTTTACAAAAGGTAAGGTCAATACCAGCCAATGCTTTGTCAGAAAACTCTCTGGCATTTAAATCCATCAATGGTTGAAATATTTTCTGAAATTCATCATACAAAATACTGGCACCATCGTCGGCTATGGATAACTCTAACCCACCAATTGAATGGTCGTTTGTCTCTGTGGGGTGTATTGGCTTCCCTGAAATAGCTACTTTACCTCCAGTGAGGGTATGTTGTATAGCCTTGCGAAAAAGTTTTTCTATCACACGACTAATCAAACCTTTGTCAAAAGTACCCCAATATTGCGCAGGTACCTGGTTTACCACAATGACGCCTTTCTTCTCTGCCTGAGCCAGCCAGGGAGCGATGGTTTGTTGCACTACATAATGGAAGTTAAAATCAGCAATTTTTAAGTCAAGGTGGCCATTGAGGTATTGCTGAATGGCAAGCATTTCTTCAGTATACTTTTTCATTTGGTCACCAGCTCCCTGAATAGCTACTAAATCTTTACTGCGCAAAATCACATCTAAAGGCTTCTTTAAATCCTGGGCAATGGTTTCGGCAAGTTGTACCTTAGACTCTTTCATATATGCCAATTGGCGTTTTTGCAACTGTGCTTGCTCGGTAAGCTCTACCAACTCTATTTTTCTACCATCTATTTCTGACAAATGGCGTTGAATAGTATATTTTTTATCTTGCAACTCTTCTTTTTGAGACTGGATGGTGTCTTTGGCATCCAGTAGCTTATCTTTGGCAGTGAGCAAAGCAGCCTCTTTATTCATTAGCTTACTATTTATTTGCTTGCGCTGACGCCCATTGAAATAGAGCCTTGCGGCAGAGTAACCTCCAGCAATGAAACCTACCAATGCTAAAAATACCAATACAATGTTCCACCACTTACGTTTATTGTTAGAGTCTTCGAGTTGTTCATTCACTCGGTGGCGGTTCTTGGCAATGGCAGTTTGAGACTTAAGGTTTCTGTCCATTTTTTCTAAGTCTTCTGCCTGCCCAAGTATTTGCTTGCGTAATAAAGCACTTTGACGTTTTAGACGTTGCAAAGCATTTTCTTTGCGTACCAGTTCCTGTTGTACTGCCTTCAGCTTTGCCTTTAATCCATAGTTACCGTTATAGTCCACTTTGTCTACATCCAGGTTACGCAAAAGGGTATTGAGCAAATCAGCGGTTTCGGTGTTGTTAGATAACCTCAAGCCTTTTTCGGCAAAGTATACAGCCTTCTTCATCTGTTTTGCTTTGGCATACACTTCAGCCATATTCAAGTACATCTTGGGGGTAGTTTTCAGTCCAAGAGCATTGGCAGCTCTACTTCGGGTAGCATAATAGTTGATCAGGGTGTTAGAGGGAAGGTTGATTTTCTTTTGTTCGTGTAACGCAATAATTTTATCTACATTGGCTACTACCCCTGCCTGGTTATTTTTTTGCTTGTATACATTGACTAACTTTAGGTAGGTATTATAAGCATTGCGATACGACCCACTTTTCATAAAAGCATCTGCAGCTGCCATCAATGTTCTTACCTCTCCTGCAGGTTGGCTGGTGAGCTTAGAGCCTGACTGCCCCATTGCCACACTACTCAACAACACTACACACAAACACAGACCTACCTTTAGTTTATTATACATCGTCAATTAACATTTATTTAAAGCATCAGGCCATTGGGTTGCCCCTGTACCTCATTTAAGTATTATTCTTCGTCCACCTTAAAGCTTATAGGCTAACTTTAAACAAGCGCTTACCCCTCTAGCTTTACCCAAAAAGCCTGATTAGGCTTAGTTCCGGCATCATCTGCTGACAACTCAGACTTAATCCTTTTCACAAAATACATATCTACCTCTCCTTTACCTTTGGCGTTTACTTTGCCACGGTGCTCTACATCAAAATAGTCTTTCACCATTTCATACGTATTATGCGAAATGTTCACCTCTCCTACTTTACCACCGCTTTCCATTCGAGCCGCCGTATTTACCGAGTCGCCCCACACATCATAGGCAAATTTCTTTGTACCTATAACGCCCGCTATTACCTCTCCTGTATTAACGCCTAGCCTAACATCCCAAAACTGTTTGCCTTCTGCTTTTCTTTCGGCTCGTTTTGCTGCTACAAACTGTTGAATAGCCAGTCCGGCAAGTACTGCATCTACTGGGTTGGTTGTATTAGACTGTGGTATACCACCAGCTGCCATATACGCATCACCAATAGTTTTGATTTTTTCCAGGTTATATTGCTCCATAATGTCATCAAAACCCGCAAAATACTCGTTTAGGTCTTCTACCAACTCTTTGCTGTCCATCTCTGAGGCTTGCTTGGTAAACCCTTGGAAGTCAGTAAATAACACCGTGCTCATGGCATAATACTTTACAGGTGCTTTGCCGTTGGTTTTTAGATCATTGGCTACTTCTTCTGGCAAAATATTCAACAATAAGGTATTGATTTCCTCCGTACGCTCTTCTATTTTTTGCTCAAGAGTAGCATTATACTCTTGTAGTTTTTCGTTGGCGGTCTGCAGATTTTCGCTGGTCAGTTTTAGTAATACATGGGTTTTAATACGTGATAGTAACTCTACCTTAGAAAAAGGTTTGGTAAGGTAATCGTTTGCTCCAGCGTCAAAACCTTCTACGATGTCTTTAGGCTGGTTTTTAGCAGTGAGCATCAATACTGGCAATTCAACCAGTGGAAACCGCTCCCGAATAGTTCGGCATACTTCATAACCCGACATTTTAGGCATCATCACATCCAGCAAAATAATATCAAATGGCTCTTTGCTTTCCTTAATAATTTTTAGTGCTTTTAAGCCGTCTGATGCTTGAGTGATGTTGTAATTTTGAATTGAAAGATGATTTTCTAAGACCTGTAAATTTACGGGTTCATCATCTACCACCAAAATTTTCACCTGATAATTGCTATTTATATGGGCAATTAATCGTTCATTGCTCTCTATACTTTCCAAATCAGGAGCTGATACGACTGCAGACTTATCAAAAATATTTTGATTCAATAACGAACTAACGGCTGTTTCTTCCTCATTGTTTGCCAATGGTGGCGGATCTATAGATAATGGCGTTTCTTTGCTCTTTCTTGCAATGCTTTGGTTTTGAGATATTGGCAGAGTAAATATAAACTCCGATCCTTTGCCCACTTCCGACTTCAGTTGAATGGTTCCTCCGTGAAGCTCTACCAATTCTTTAGAAATGGCCAGCCCCAAGCCAGTTCCCCCATAATTACGGGAAGTAGAACCATCTTCTTGCTCAAACGACTCAAAAATCCGGTCTTGACTTTCGGGCGATATACCTATCCCTGTATCTTTTACGCTTACGCTTAAAAAGGCATCGGTCGTTTTAGCCGATAAAGTTACCTGGCCACTTTCGGTAAACTTAATACCATTGCCTATCAAGTTATATAATATCTGTTGTAATCGGTTTTCGTCTCCTTCTATAATTGGAATGTCTTTGCCTATAGTATTTACCAGCACCAAGTCTTTGTCTCCTATCAGCTCTCGACTTACTCGTACCACCACATCTACAATGGCATAAAAATCGGTAGGTTTCCTTTGAATACCCAATTCGTGGTTTTCCATTCGTGAAAAATCAAGAATATCATTTACCAAGGTAGACAAACGGATGGCGCTACTGTTGATCAACTCAAGGTTACTCATGGTCTTTTCGTTCAAAGGTCCGGCTGCTCCGTCAATCAACGATTCAGTAAGCCCAATGATTCCGTTCAAAGGAGTGCGTATTTCGTGAGAAGTATTTGCCAAAAATTCTGATTTATATTTATTGGCAAGCTCTAGTTGTTCGGTGCGTCTAGCAAGCTCAAGACGGGCTTTTTCGAGCGTGGCATTTTGATTTTTTAGTTCATCCTGTTGGCTTTGCAATTCTTCCTGGTTTTGTTCCAACCTTACGTTTACCTCGTTTATTTCGTTGGTGTGCTTTTCCAGGGCTTCGTTGCGGTGCTGTAGCTCTTCTGAGGTAGCCCTTAGTTCTTCTTGCGATTGGGCAAGCTCCTGGGCCTTAGTTTCGGCTTCTTGTTTTGCCTCTTCTGCAATCACCAGTAAACGCCTCACCTCCTCGGTTTGTTGGGCAGAATGTAGGTAAGTAGTCAAAATACGATCGGCTTCATCCAAAAAACGCTGCTTAAGCTGGGTAAATTCTTCAAATGAGGCAAGCTCGACAACCCCATGCAATTCATTTTCGAACACCAAAGGGAGGGCGTAAATATACAGAGGGGCTTCGCTAATCACTCCAGTATGCACTACCGACTCTTTGCGGGTCACGTTTTTCAACAAAATAGGTTTTTGCTCAAGGGCTACCTGTCCTACCAGCCCCTCTCCCAATTTGTATTTGTTAGAAATGTCGTTGCGTTCTTTGAACGCATAGGTAGCATACAAGCTCAAATATTCATCTTCTTTGTCATACAAATAGATCACCCCTTGGGCAGCTTCTACATAACGGGAAATAAAACTAATGGATTGACGACAAATTTTTTCAAGAGAAATGTCGCTGGAAATATCTTTACTCAACTGGTTGATTCCATCTTTTACCCAATTTTCCTGCTCGTTTTTCAGTTTGTTTTCACTCAAACTTTTAGTCATTTGCTGCAAAGCAATGCTCAACTCATCCTGTTCGCTGCGTAAATCTATTTGCACCAAAAAATTACCCTTGGCTATTTCATTCGCCTGCATGATCACCTTTTTAAAATTATCAATCATCTGATTGATAGACAAAGCAAGCGTATCTTTATCACTTTTTACTCTAAGCGTTTCAGCAGAGTGCCCTTTGGATAAGTCAGCTGTTACACTACCAATCTCTCTAAAAGTATTGACCATTTGCCTGACCGAACCATAAATACCAGCATTTTGTCCTGCATCAAAGTGAATATCCAAATCTCCCTCTGATGATACTTTCTGGGCAATATTGGCTATAATATGTGGTTCACCACCTATTTGCCTCCTGATGTTGCTCGATACCATCATAGAAATTAAAACTCCCAGAAAAATAGCTGCAATCAAAATAGCCCACACCTCAGTAGTAGATCGCTCGTAAATGGCTTCACTGTCGCTGGCAGCTTTGGTACTTCCTTTTTTATTTTCTAATACAATCTCATCCAGCTTTTCCTTAATGTCTTGAATCGCCTTGGCATTGGCTCCCGACAACACCCGTTTAGTAGCTTCTTCTGTCCTACCCTGGCGCGACAGCTCCAGCACAGGTGCCGAAAGAACAGAAAAATAGTTTTGGCGCATTTTTTTAACACTTCTCAGTAAAGCCCTTTCTTTGTTAGTGACTACGAGTTTTTCATAACGATCCAGGCTTTTACGGAGCTTACGGCGAATGTTTGCCATCTCTTCTTCTATCTGTTTTTTTGCTACTGGGTCGCTCGAATTAATGTGACGAAACTCACTGATAGAATAGTACCCCAGGTTGGTACTAAATTCTGAGATTTCTCTCACGTTGATCAACCATTTCTCGTTGATTTCTTTAGTTTTCTTGTGGAGCTGCTCTAACTGCTGGATAGAGAAGATGGTCATGGCCAGGGTAAGCACCAGCACAACACCAAACCCTATGCGAAGCCTTATGTAGATAGGAAGTTTAGAAAACCATCTGTTCATACCTTTTTCTTTTAGGTTATAAATTCCTGTAATGAGGTTTTATATTTTCACATATGCAGTTGTCAATGAGAGGGTGGGATATAATGCCCCCTTTACTAACAAAGATACGTTTTTTTATCAATGCACAAATTCAATACTAACTTAATTGCTTTTTGACTAAAAAATGACTTTTTGCTTTGTATACCACCCATTTCTTGGGCTTTCTAAAACGCCATAAAAGCCAAATCAAGCCTAACACACACAAGCCAATTCCTCCCCAGTAAAACCCTCGATATGGATTCTTTTGACAAAGTTTTTGAACAGCCACGGGGTAATGTGTATCTAGCCCCTGCAATATTTTATCAAAACTTTGGTGAAACTCACGAATAATCCTGGCATTTTGTCCTTCTTCATATATTACCGACTCTGGGTCAAGACTGTTTAAGGTGCTGTCTGACAAATGTCCACTCGGCATCAATAATCTCAAAGCAGCCAATTCTCCACTGTTGAACGAATAAACCAGTGCTGGAATCCTTTGCTTGGTGAAATACTCTTTTCTGAGCTTTTTTAATTGCGAGATCTCATGTTTAAACCTTGAGCCCAACTTATGCTGGCTATCGCGCAATGTCTGACGCACCGAGCGGTGATATACAGCCATCTCCTCCTCTATTTGTTTTTTTACCAAGCGTGATGAGTCTAGTGCATGCTTAAACTCTAACTGGGTATAATGATTAAAATAGCTCATAAAATTGATAAAGAGGGTATGGTCTTGTACCAGTTGATACTTGGCACCAAAACGAGGGGAAGGCTTAAACAATACAATGCCCTGAACAACTACATTGATAAGAATAAGTAAAGGCAATATTCTTTTGACCAACAACTTGCGCTCAAAAGCATCAAATGCTAATTGAATAAAAATAAAGATTATAATTGAAGCCACTATAAGTACCCAACCAGCGCTTACCATACCCGAGAGCCCATGGACATAGGCTGACGCTTCGGGTTTCAATAACTTTTGCATTTGGTAAGGCAACAAGTCACCTATATCACCAAACAATTCTTCTTGCTTATAAAATACCTGCTGGTGTTGGTTTGAGGTTAAATGACTTAACGCCTGATTGAACTGCCCCGACTCCAACAGCTTTCTTCTGGTAAGGGAACTTTGGCGGTAAGCCTGCAACATTTTACGAAGCGTAGTTGCAGCAGGCTGTTCTAACATAGTATACTTTTGGTACTGAGCGATGTTTGTTTCAATGTGTGCCCAAAGGCTATCTGTTTCTTTAATCAAGTCAGCCCTTTTTTCTTCTTTTGCTGCCAAAGTCAGGTAAAACTCTCTCAACTCATAGTATCCAAACTGTATATAAGCTTTGCCCAACGCCCTAATACTTCTTTCGCTTTTGGTCAATGGCTCCGCTTTGCGGTTTGCCAATAGCATAATACTCAGGCAATACACAAAAACGATGATGAAGGCTCCCATAAGCCCTAACACAAATAAATAAAAACGACGTGGAGTGGTTTGACTCTTTGCCATAAAGTATTAAACTATGATAATAAACTTTAGAAACTATCTGAAAAATAAACAATACTATGATGTTGTACTTGTGCGCCTACAACTTAAAAATTGCTTAAAAAAAACATAATAGTTTCCCATCTGCTCTTTTTTTATATTTTTGGCAATCATTAGCGCTTATCCCTAAGCTGTGCGCTTGGGGGTATATGCTGTTTTCAACAAAAATCTTAACAAACCTTTTATATGAAACCAAGCTTACTCATTATCTTATGCTGTATCATTGCACAATGTAATTGTTTTGCCCAGGAAGAGGGACAAAAAAGCAAAGAAACAAGCCCTTTCACCATTTCTGGGTTTGTTGACAGTTATTATACTTATACCTTTAATAATCCCACTAGCAAAAACCTAGCATACTTTACCCAACCTGCCCGGCATAATGAATTTAACCTTAACTGGGGGATTTTACAAGCGAATTATCAAAAAGGAAAAGTAGAAGCCAACTTCGCTTTACAAGAAGGAACCTTCGTGAGAAACAATTACGCTGGAGAGCCCGGTTTTTTAAGAAACATTTACTTGGCAAACGTGTCTTATAAGCTTACCAATGAACTCAAAGCTACTATAGGCATCAGAGAAGCAGCCATTAACCTTGAAAGTAACTTATCTATCGAAAACCCTGTGTATTCACGGTCTTTTGCTGCCGATATTATGCCTTATTACCAATCGGGGCTTGCCCTCACCTGGACTCCTTCTAAGAAATTTACCCTGGATGTTTCGCTGGTAAACGGACTACAAAAAATACAAGACAATAATTCAGCTAAGTCACTGATGCTCACCGCCAGTTATCAGGTCAACGATCAGCTCTTGATAGGTTATGGCAACTATATAGGAAACGATAACCTAGACAGTCTCTCGGCTCAAATTGCTTTTTTTAATGACTTTTATGTAAAATATGACATTACTGACCGACTACAGGTAGCCGCTACTGTAGAGTATCACGCAAAAGAACAGCTGGGCACCTCGGCTTATGATACAGCTACCGAGTTTTTTGTATGGTTGCGTTACAAACTCTCTGACAAGTGGTCAATAGCCGCGTTTTTTGAAAACTACAACGACCCCAGTGAAGTATTGATGAATACAGGAACACCCAATGGTTTTATGCTCAATACTGGGTCGCTCAACTTGGCTTATCGCCCACAAAAAAACATGGCTATCAGGTTGGAAGGCAAATTTTTCACTGCCCCAGATGAGTTATTCCCTAAAGAAAACATGAGAAGTAACAATGATGCTTTTGTGACATTTTCAATGGCACTTAAATTTTAACCAAAGTAAATCAATGGAAGTAAAAGATATATACCAGGCTATAGATGAAGCAAGGCTGTACCACACGGTGAGTAAACAAACCAAAAACAATAAAACATATATTAAGTTTAGACGCCACGACAGTGTTTTCACCTTTATCTATACCCCTGAACAAACGACTACTGAAGGCAGTAAACCAGCCAAATATGTATTGCTTAAAGACAAAGAAAAAGCCCGCTTGGGTACATTAAGGGCTATGTGGCAAGATTATCTGGAGATTAAAGGAGAAGAGTAAGTGTTTTCAATACTCTTCTTTGGTAGAGCTGACTGCTGCATCAAAACTCTTTATCTTACTTTTTATTTTCCTCTGGCAAAAGTAAAAAGCAATGCCTTGTATAGTTTTTGCAAACATAAGTTATACTAACCATTCACCATCACTTTATATAAAACCAACTGCTGATTACCAGTAATTTAACTGGGTAACTTCTTTTTTTTGAACATTTGTGATAAAAGTGCCAGTACTCAAAAAAAGAGAATGGGCAAAGCAGCCTCTAACTATAAATATCTAAAAATAAGCAACTTACACACTCGTTAGTTACTAACGAAACAGGGCTCTGGACTTATACTAAATCATTGTTTTGACAATTCTTTAAAAAAAACTTACTGCACAATATGTATACCTCTAAATGATGCTTTAGATTTTATCAAAATTGCAATTATGCAAATACATACAAGGAAATATACATACATATACATAGTTGCCCTATTTATGATTGCAGCGTTTACAATTGGGAGCCAATTATTTTTACAAATATACCTGCATAAAGAAGAAGAGAATTCTCACATTATCAATATTTCGGGGCGTCAAAGAATGTTTAGCCAGAAAATTACCAAAGAGGCACTACTGATCCTGAGGGCAAAAAACATCACCGAGTTTAGTCAGCATCAACAAAAACTCAAACTCGCTTTAAACCTTTGGAATCATTCCCATCAAGGTCTTTTAAAAGGGGATGCACTGCTTAACTTACCTAAACCCGACCTCGATCAAGTCAACAAAAAGAAATTCAGACAAATAAAACCCTATAAAGACAGCATAACTCAAGCTTCCCAAAAACTCATCCAAGCTCGTTTTTCAATCAATACCTTAGAGCAAAAAGCCTATGTCGATCAAATACTAAATAATGAAGAAGAGTTTCTAAAGCTCATGAATCATATCACGTTTCAATTTGCTAAACTTAGTAAAGACAACATCACTAAGTTTCGTAACTTAGAGATGATGCTAATGAGTGTTACCTTATTATTACTTGGTATCGAAGGTTTTTTTATTTTCCGACCAACTTTCAAGCAAATCAATGAAAATACAGTCGCACTACAGGAGAATAAAGAAGAAATAGAAGCCCAAAATCAAATGCTCAACCAGGTATTAGTAAAAACTCAAGTACAAAATGACAACCTCATAGCTTCTATCAAATATGCTCAAACCATCCAAAATGCTTGCTTATCCATAGACTCAAGTATTTCTAATTACTTGAATAAAGACTTGTTTATTTTATTTAAACCTCTTCAGGTAGTTTCTGGTGATTTTTACTACCTGGTGGAAACAGAAAGCCATTACATAGCAGCTGCCGTCGATTGTCAAGGGCATGGCATACCAGGGGCTTTTCTTTCTATGATTGGGGTTGCTATTTTAAACGATATAGTAAAGGCAGAAAAGATTACTGAGCCAAACGAAATATTGTATGAAATGCACCAGAAAGTTAGAAAAACACTTCATCAAGAAGATAATGATAATAAAGATGGGATGGATATTTCACTAATTTCTAAACCCAAAGATAAAAGTGAAATACATTTTGCGGGGGCAAAAAACCCGTTGGTATATATAAAGAATAATGAGCTTCATAAGATCAAAGGAGATAGGTTTGCAATAGGTGGAGACAATATCCAAGAAAATCCTTTTACTGCACACACGATTACCTATAGCCAACTTACCATGGTTTATCTCTTTTCAGATGGATATTTAGATCAGTTTGGAGGTCCAGACCGCAGAAAGTTTATGAATGCACGTTTTGAAAAAGCATTGAAAGAAAACTATCAAAAACCTCTTAGTCAACAAAAGTCTATACTGGAATCAACGCTGGAAAACTGGATGCAAGTAGGTAATGAGTCTCAAATAGACGATATTTTAGTAATGGGTATTAAATTTACAGTCTAGGTTTAATACCCTTTTGCTTTCTGCTAAAACCCAAAACCAGATTCATCTTTGTCATCATCTACGTCTGGTGGTGAAGAGGCTGCCTTTTTTTCAGACTCGAATGTCATTCTACGCTGGGCAAACATAATATCATTTTCTCTGAAATACTGCATAATTCTTACCCCAAGTTCTGTTTTAATGTCCCAATAGGGAGAAGTACTTTTGATATAAAATACATACCTTACCATGACCGAAAAGTCGGAAAACTCTTGTAAAGTAGTTTTGTTGTCTTCTTCTAAATGCTCGTGATTGATTGATAGTTGCTGCAAGAACTTGGTCAGGCCTGTTATTTTTTCGGGAACAGTATTGGTAGAAATATTGAGAAAAAACACGCCTTTAACACCTGATGCGGCCGAAATGTTGACAACCTCTTTGTCAGTAAAAACCTTGTTAGGAATTGTCACCAAATAGTCATCTATAAAAGTTCTCAAACGAGTATTACTTAAACCAATCTCTTGTACATACCCATCGTGTCCACTAATCAATATCCGGTCACCAATTTTAAAAGGCTGATTGATTAATACACTTAGCCCTCCAAAAATATTCATAATGGTAGTACGTGCACCTATAGCAAGCGCCACCCCACCAATACCCAAACCAGCCAACACTGTGGCCACGTCATAGCCTGCATTGTTGAGCCCCACAACTACGGCAATTACCCATACAATTACCTTGAAGCCCCTTCGGGCAATGGGCAAAATAGCGTCATCGAGGTTACTCTCCGACTCTTCTACTATAGGTACTATATACTCCTCTATGAGACCGTCAATAGTACGAACAATGAGCCAGGCTATATCTAAAATAATGATCAGGTAGATAATACCTTCAATCTGATTTCTTGTCTTGATTGCAAATTGCAAGTAGCTGATTCCCCACCAAAAACCTCCAATCACAATGGCTGCCACTATAGGCTCTTCAATTTTATCAATGATGATATCGTCGAGCTTGGTTTCTGTTTTATCAGTAAAAATCCTCACTATTTTAGTGAAAAACCAATAGAGTATTCGCCCTACAATGATTGCCCCCAAAATAATAGAAAGTGCTATGAGCCATTGCTTGACTGTACTGCCATAATACTTTTTAGAGAAAAAACCTGAAGATTTTGTTTTTTTTGCCGCCTTTACCTCTTGTTTCTTAGCTGTTGAGCCTTGACGCTTCTCTGTATTACTTTTTGAGATAGAATCTGTGCGTTTTTTGTTATCCTGTGCGGTTACAGTAACCGACAAACAACCAATAATCAGTAATGCCCATATAAACACAGACCACCTTTGCGGGCTTTTGATTACATTTTTTTTTGTCGATAAGTTGCTATTTCTTTTAGCGAAAAAGTCCATTCAATATCGTTCGTAAAAGTTGAAAATAAGGATCATAGTTCGTTATACAAAAACTAGTCTAATTATGAATTAGTCTACGTGTTTTTACATTCTAACATACTAAATAGTTGTGAAAAAGCACCTAAAAAGGCAGGCAAGGTTTCATAAAAACAGGATAGACTCAGTACAAGCACCACCAAACAGGCTTTTGCTTAAAAGCCCTATAGACATGGTTTTTTTTCTCATAAAACCCTAGGTGATTTATAGGTATTTTACCTAAAAACCATAACAAACTAAAATATATCACGTAATAGTGATTGCGATTTGCTTTTAAAAGTGAGTGGAATTATTAGAAATACACCAAACTCGAAATGTTAAAAACAAACCAAATGAAGGTGTACTTCGTAATAAAAATAGTTAGATTACGTTTATATTGCTTTTTGTTGAATTCTTTTGTCAAAACAACATACTAACAAACTTATTATATCTTTTAAATAATTTGGTAACTACAATTTTGATTGTTTTGCAAGGTGTTTGTCACACTCTTGAAATCTAATCATAATATCTTTAAAAAGTAATATTATAATCTAATTACATTCGTAACAAGCAACTGTTCGCATTCAGGTGTTAAATTTTAAAATCTAAACGTGGTTTGCCACTGTTTTATAAACTTTCGCGAGGCAAAACAATAAGGCATAGAAGTCCGCGTTAATCAAATGTACAAGAAAATATGGCGCACAATCAGATAAGTGATAGTACATTAGTATCACTTTACAAAAATGGAGATGAAAAAGCGTTCGAAACGTTGGTTCACAGGCATAAGGCCAAAGTTTACACAACTATTTTATTAATCGTTAAAGATCATTTTATTGCAGAAGATTTACTACAAGATACTTTTATTAAAGCAATAAAAACTATCAAAACGGGTAAATACAATGAGGAAGGGAAATTTTTACCCTGGATCACCCGCATTGCACATAACCTTGCCATTGACTACTTCCGTAAAGAAAAACGTTATCCAAAAGTATTGCTCGAAGAAGGAGCAAACGTATTGAATACCCTTAATTTTTCGGAAGATTCAATAGAGGCTGCCCAAATTAAAAAAGAAACATATAGCAAGCTAAGGGTTTTAATTCAAAAATTACCCGAAAAACAAAGGGAAGTTCTTATAATGCGACATTATGCAGAAATGAGCTTTCAAGAGATTGCTAATGCTACTAATGTTAGTGTGAACACGGCTTTAGGTAGAATGCGTTACGCGCTCATCAACCTTAGAAAGCAGATGAATAAATATAAAATTACGTATGACAAAAATGTATACCCCAAATGACCTCGTGAGGTATATTTACGGAGAAACCTCACAGGTAGAGAATGAAATTATTGAAATTTTATTACAAACTGACACCAAATTCAAGAAATTGTACGACCAAATGACTTCTTCCCAGCACGATCTGGACGATTTAATGGAATCGCCTTCAGATGAAGTGATTCGGAAGATTATAAGTAGCGCGCAATCGCTTGATATGCATTCGGTGTAAGTTTTGTCATTCTTTCTCAAAATTTTATTCTACATTCGATTGCTTTGTGGTTAATGATGAAAATTCGTTAATTGCAAAGCAATTTTTTTATGTTTAAACCTGAGATTTTATGCGAAGAGCGGAACGTTATGAGCAGTTGATCAATTATTTTACTGAGAATCTTCCAGAGCCTGAAACTGAGCTTAGTTACCGAACGCCTTATGAACTGCTGGTAGCAGTAATATTGAGTGCCCAATGCACTGACAAACGTGTAAATATGGTAACTCCTGCCCTTTTTGATAAATTCCCCACCCCTGAACTACTCAAAGAAAGTAATTTTGACGAGTTGTTTCCTTATATAAGAAGTATTTCTTACCCCAACAACAAAACCAAACACTTGCTTGGCATGGCAAAAATGCTGGTAGATGATTTTAACTCTGAGATTCCGAGTACGGTAGCTGAACTACAAAAATTGCCTGGTGTAGGACGTAAAACTGCCAATGTGATTGCCTCGGTGATTTATAATAAACCCACTATGGCGGTAGATACCCATGTATTTAGGGTATCGAAACGGTTGGGGCTGGTAAACCAAAACTTGAAAACACCTCTGGAAGTAGAAAAAACGCTGGTAAAATACATTCCTGAAGAACTTATTCCTAAAGCACACCATTGGCTTATCTTGCATGGGCGCTACGTATGTGTAGCAAGGGCTCCTAAGTGTGGTGAATGTAATTTGACCAATTTGTGTCGTTATTATGATAAAAACGTAGCGAAAGATCTCAAAAATAAGTAATGTGTGGGCTCAATCTGATTGTTGATTTTCGAGGGAATTTAAATATAGACAATGTTCGGCAAATGAATGTGGCTACCCAACACCGGGGACCCGACGGCAGTTATGTTGAACATTTAAATTTGGCCAGTGCACAAGTATTTATGGGGCACAACCACCTCAAAATCATTGACTTGAGTAGTGCCAGCAATCAACCTTTTTTCTCAGAAGATGGGCGTTATGTGCTTATTTTTAATGGCGAAATTTACAATTACCTCCAGCTCAAAGCAGCTTTACCAACTTCTTACCATTGGAAAACTAACACCGATACAGAGGTGTTGCTGTATTGGTTGATAACCCGCGGAGCCAATGGCATAGCAGCACTAGAGGGAATGTTTGCTTTTGCTTTGCTTGATATACAACAACAGCAAATTTTATTGGGGCGTGACTCTTTTTTGATTAAGCCTTTGTATTTTTATCAGGACGAACGATGCCTGGTGGTTTCATCTGAAATACGCGGCGTGGTAGCAAGCGGCGTGGCACCTAACCGATTAAACGAAGGACAAGTCGGGCATTATCTGCGTTTTAAGTATGCCCAACCTCCTCAAACCTTCTGTCAGAATATTTACCACTTACCCCTGTTGGCAAACTTTGATGTAAACACCCAAAAATTACAGGAAATACCGACTAATACAACACCCACTTATAGCACTTCTTCAATTGACACTCAAACACCTGATAGTCAATCAATTGAAGAGTTATTGATTACCTCTATAGCACAGCAATTGCAAGCTGATGTACCAGTAGGCATCTTTTTGAGCGGTGGGGTTGACTCTACTCTGTTGCTAAGCATTGCTCAGGAACTGGGCATTCAAAACCTTCCCTCCTTTTCTCTGGTCAACACGGTTAATAACCAAAACTTTGGTACAAAAGATTTTCACTTTGCCCGGCTTGCTGCCCAACAATACCAAAGCGTACACCACGAATACACCATTGACGCCACCGATTTAAAAGATTTGGCGCATTGGGTGGCTTGCCTGGATCAACCCATAGCAGATGGGGCAGCTTTGCTGACTTACTTATTGGCAAAAAAAGCCCGCAAACAAGTAAAAGTGATACTTTCAGGAGCGGGGGCAGATGAACTTTTTGCAGGGTATAACCGTCATTGGGCTTTTGCCCAATACCTCAAAAAACGCCCCTTGCTCAATGCCCTAAAGCCTTATGCCCAGTGGTTAGGCCAAGGGTTATCAGATGGAAAGGCTTACCCTTGGCGTAATAAAATCAGGCTTACTCAAAAGTTTTTTGAACAAATAGATATACACCCTGCCCAAACTTTTGTCAACTTTACCCAGCTACAAACGATTCCGCTCAGAAAGCACCTCCACTTAACACCACCACAGATACAACATACTACTACCGAGAAGTGGCTACGTTGGTGTTTGTGTTATGATAAAACACATTACCTGGCAAATGATGTGTTAGCAATGACTGATGCTATGTCGATGCAACAAGGGCTAGAGGTGCGAGTACCTTATTTATCACAAGCACTCACAAAAGCCATCCAACACTACCCAGCGCTTGAACTACTGAAAAAAGGCAAAAAAACGTTGCTGAAAGAATGGCTCAACAAACGAGGAGGGCAACTATACACCCAAAGAGCAAAAGAAGGGTTTGGCATGCCTTTTGGCAAATGGCTACAGGAAGGCAAGCTACCTTGGATAACAAACTCGCTCAAAAAACCGCACCCAGTGATATATGAATGGGTAGATTACCCTAAGTTTGAAAAGATGTTGGCAACACACCAGCATAAAAAAAGGGATTATACTTCAGAGATTTGGGCAGTTGTTGTGCTTGACTATTGGCTAAAAGCAAAATTTTAACTACACAAAGCATTGAAAGTCATATACTTACATCAATACTTCAAAACTAAAGAAGAAGGAGGTAGTCATCGTTCTTTGTTTATTGCCAAGGCAATGGTTGAAGCTGGGTTTGAGGTGGAAATGATTACTGCTCATAACAAAAAAACACACGCCTATAAAGTAATTGATGGGATAAAAGTGCACTACTTACCAGTGTATTATGATAACAAACTGGGCACTGTTCAAAGAATTATTTCTTTTATAAAGTTTACCTGGCAATGCTATCGAAAGGCACGTCAAATAAAAAAACAAACGGTAAATGCTCCTTGCATTTGCTATGCTACTTCTACCCCGCTCACCATTGGATGGGTAGCTCTTTGGCTCAAGCGTTGGCACAGTATCCCTTATGTGTTTGAAGTAAGGGATTTGTGGCCGCAAGCACCCATAGAAATGGGGATAATCAACAATGGTTGGCTCCGGCGAAGGCTATTTGCGCTGGAGGCTAAAATTTACCACAAATCGTTACAAATTGTAACCTTATCGCCTGGAATGCAGGCTGCTGTGCAACAAAAAGCCCCTGAAAAGGATATTTTGCTTGCTCCCAATATGGCCGACTGTCATTTCTTTTCTCCTTCCTCTCCTCCTGCTAAGTTCCCTTTTGTTGTTAGTTATATTGGCACCATAGGCAAAGCCAACCATTTAGATTATTTACTCCAAATTGCGTATTTAGCTGAAAAAAGGGGCATGAATCAAATAGAGTTTTGGATAATAGGTGAAGGCAAAGCATTGGAAAATATTCGGCAAAAGGCAGAAAAACTCCCCAACGTAAAACTATACGGGGCGGTTGACAAAGGCACTGCCAGAAGGTTATTGGATCAATCGCAGGCTACCTATACCTCGTTTTTGGCCAAGCCAGTATTGGCCACATGTAGCCCTAATAAGTTTTTTGACTCGCTGGCAGCGGGCAAGCTCACCATTGTAAATACTTCAGGATGGCTTAAAGAAATTGTGGAAGAGAATCAATGTGGTTTTTATGCTGCACCTGACAAGCCAAACGATTTTTTAGATCAGTTAATGCCTTTTGTAATCCAGGTTGACTTGTTGGAGAAGTACCAGCAAAATGCCCGAAAGGTGGCTGAAAGTCAGTTTCCCAGAGAAAAAATCACTCTACAAGTAGTCAACCTGGTAAAAACGCACTTTGACAAGCAAAGGAAACGAAGAGAGGTTTAATCAATTGTATATTTTATAGGCAAAACATACTGCTTACTATAACTTATGGCACCAAACATCGTATTTTTTTAACGTTTTGTCTAAAACATGCGTAAATTGAAGCATACGTAATTTTATATTTTATCAGGTCATACTCACTCTCCGTGGAGTTCCCACTTGATGTCAATACTCTGTTATTTATTAACCAATACAATCTATGATAAAAACTCTACACAACAACCAACCAACTTATACTTTACCTATTTATTCAATATTTACTATGAAACGATCTATTATACTCTCTTTATTGATGGTATGGAGCGCCTGGGCGTTTGCCAAACCACCTGTCAAGAAAGACATTACCACCGTGGCTGGGGTCAATTTTCACCAGGGCAATTGGAATTCACTATTGGCAAAAGCCCGCCGTCAGAAAAAACCATTTTTTGTAGATGTGTACACTACTTGGTGTGGGCCCTGCAAAGCAATGACCCGCAATACCTTTTCAAACAATAGCGTGGGTACTTATGCCAACCGAAATTTTGTGCCTTATAAATTAGACGCTGAACGAGGGGAAGGCCCCCGGCTGGCAAGAAAATACCAGGTAAATGCTTACCCTACTATTTTGTTTTTTGACCACGAGGGCAGATTAAAAGGACGTCAGGTGGGCTATCAGAATGCCAATGCTTTTTTGGGCACTTTACGTAAGTATGGTGGGCGCACCAGTGGTGGCAACAGTTATCAATCGGCTGGTGTTAACTTTTTTAAGGGAAGTTGGAACAATATGAAATCGCAGGCAAGTCGTAGAAACAAGCCATTTTTTGTAGATGTATATACCACTTGGTGTGGTCCCTGTAAATCAATGACTCGCAATACTTTTAGTGCCTCGTCGGTAGGACAATATGCCAGCCGTAACTTTGTGGCTTATAAATTAGATGCTGAAAAAGGAGAAGGACCTTCTATTGCCCGTAAATACAAAGTAAGGGCATACCCTACGGTTTTGTTTTTTGATGCTCGTGGCAACCTGGTGGGCAGATCGGTAGGTTACCAAAACGCCAGTAACTTTATAAGAACTATGAGTAAGTATGTCAATAAAAGAGGCAATGTGGGAGGAGGCAATAGCGGTAACTCGGGGAACAGCTCTTTTGGTTTGGTTACTATTTATGAACACAGCAACTTTAAGGGACGAAATAAGTCATTTAATACAGGAAACTATAACTTTAGCCAACTAGGTATTGGCAACGACAAGTTAAGCTCAATAAAAATACGCAGGGGGTATAAAGTAAGGGTTTTTGAACACGCCAACTTTCGTGGAAGATACAGAGACTTTACAAGTTCATCGGGTTTTGTGGGTACTGCCTGGAACGATAAGGTATCATCTATGAGAATAATGAAATCTGGCACAACAAACAGGGGCACCCGTAGTCGGATAGTACTTTATGAGGATAGCAATTATCGTGGCAACAAGCAAAGTGTAGGTATAGGAAGCTACAATGTAAACCAAATACGTATTGGCAATGATAAATTGAGCTCGATACGCATACCAAGAGGTTACAAAGTACGCATATATGAGCACGCTAACTTCCGGGGCAGATACAGGGATTTCACAAGTTCTTCAGCTTTTGTAGGTACTGCCTGGAACGACAAGGCTTCGTCTCTCAAAGTAATGAGAGTAAGGTAAAGATTGTATCGGATATGACAGATTAGAAGTTACCAAATAAAAGATATACAAGCAAAAGTCACTTTGAACCACTCGCGAAGGTTGAAGGTGGCTTTTTGTTGTTTATAACGGGCTTATTCTTTATAAAAAAGCCCCTTTACTGAGGCTAAATAGAGAAATAAAGCTTGCTTAGTAGCTCTACTTCAAGCTTTTATAGACGCTCGGAATTAAAATCAGATAAATACTGACAATTTCAGAAATAAAATACCCATTCATACAATTAAAAGTGTAACTTTGGATGAAAGTTTAGGGGAATATAAGCCTTTAAAACTAGGTTTGTGAGCCTCTTTTGTATTTTATAATAATTAGTAAAAAAATGAATAAAGGAGTTGTAAAATTTTTTAAAGAAGACAAAGGTTATGGTTTTATAACTAACTCAGACACTGGTGAGGATATTTTCTTCCACGTTTCTGATACGCAGGATCAATTATTTGAGAATGACAACGTAACATACGAAGAAACCCGCGGAAAAAAAGGAATGCAAGCTACCGATGTAAAACTTGATAGATAGTTCCTGTCATAATCTAAGTTGATGATCTTTAAAAAGAACAGGTGCCGCAAGGTAACCTGTTTTTTTTATGCTTTTTTACTCACCGCCATTTTTATAATTTGCCAATAGTTTTGCGCCAGCACTCCTTGTTCATAAAAACCCCTTGCCTTGATGATTTGGTGCATTTTGGGTAAATTGTAAGGAGGCACTGTCATAAGCAAGTGATGTTCAGCATGGTAGTTCACATTATTGGGGGCAAAAAGGAGTTTTTCCCACCAACTGGCATAGGTAGTGCGGGTGTTACGGTGGGCGTCTTCCAGATCGGGCACCATACTATGCTCAGCAATAGAGCGCACCCGTAATGAAAAATTAAAAGTAGTAAACAAGGCCATTACCCAGACTAAAAATACCCAGCCCGCGCCACATAACCACAGTATACACCATATCATTGCATTTGCCAAAAGGGGTTGCCAATAATAGTTTACTCCAGTTTTTATCACGTTCCATTTACTCCTGTTGCTTTGATCTATCTTATGAACAGTGCGACTGGCGGTATACTCTATATAACCAAAATTAATTAAAGCTACCCCCAGTTGAGTTTTTACTCCAGTAATACCCGCCAGGTCGCGGGCTACTTTACGGAGAAAGCTCATGACGGTAGTAGGGTAACCGTAAGTAAGCGACAAGTCAGGATCTTTGGCAGTTCCGGCGTTTACGTGGTGTTTAATATGGTAGGGACGATAACGCACACAATCGTTGATGACTGGGTAGCCTCCCAGCCAATTGCCCACAAAGGCATTTAAACGGGCTGATTTGAACACAGCACGGTGCGACATGTCGTGCATAAGAATGGCACAGGCCAATTGCCTGCCTCCTAATAAAACCAAAGCAAGTAATATGGTGAAAACATTGGGAAACAAAGCCAATAGGGTAAATATGGCAGCTATACTTCCCCATATTTTCAATACCATCCACCAACCTTTCCAGTCATTTTTTTTGGTCAATAGTTTTATTTCTTCCGGGCTTAAATAATCGTTTGCGTTCATTTTCTACATCAATCAATGACACTTATGGCTTTATAGTATTTGTACTATCAATAGTCCATAGTATTTAGTCAATAGTCGATAGCTGATTCGAGTAAATGTTCACCTTGTTAAATGCTGTAAACCAGTATTTTATATTAAGATTGTGTACTCACTTTATTTTTAAAAGTGTTTTGGTTTTACGCCTAAACACCCAGTTAAATAGTTTTTAAATTCATCAATAACTGATAACCAACAAACAACTTTGACTAAAATCACTGCGGAGTATTTCTATAGAAAACACCTTTGAACAACAAAAATACTTTTTTTTATTAATTATACCACACACTCACTCTACTTCTTGAAAATTTAATTGTAATACACAATTTTTCTTAGTCTTTAGGGAAAAGAGATTTATCTATGTTCGGAATCACCTTTAAGGCATTTTTATAATAAAGTTTTTTTAAGACCTGATCGGATAAATTAAGCCCATACATTTTCCAGTGAGCGTGGCGCTTACGGTAGTAGTCAAAGTATTCGTCTTCGGTTTCTAACACCCTAAAATACACGGCGTACTCTTTGGGCTTCCAGGTATCTTTGCCAAACATTACCCGGTCTTGGTATTTGGTGAGCCACTTGCGGGCAAAGCGAGGTTGCCTGCCTAGTTCGGCAAGTACCGCCCCTATTTCAGTATACACATTGGGGCATTCGTCGAGCAACTTACCTAAGCGATTCAAGTCGTTGCCCATCCAGCCCAGGTGAGCGTTGATAAACTTGGTATTTTTATGTTTTTTGAAAATGTAATGCTGCTCTTGTATGACCGCTTCCCACGAAGGAAATTTTTTAGGATTGCGGTAACGCCCTGGTTTTTGTTTCAACTCCAGCCAACGCTCGTTGCGGCTGTCGCGTGGCAACCAAAACTGAAAGGGCTCTCCGGTATGAATGAGCACCGGAATCCCCAACTCTCCACACTTTGCCCACACTGCATCCAAACGAGGGTCATTTACCGCAATGCGTTTGCCTTTACTATCTTTGGCGGTAAGCCCCAGGTTTTTGTAAATTTTAAGTCCATTCACTCCATACTTTTTCACATCGCGCTCAAGCTGGGCTACTGTAGTGTTGGTCCAATCAGGGTCGTCTATTCCTTTAAAGCTAATATTAGTAAATACAATGAATCTATTTTTGTGTTTGGAGGTCTTGACATTGTTCATCACTTTTGCCAAAAAACTATCTCCATTTCGGTTCCAGCCACGTCCGCTTAGGTTTACCATTACTTTCATATTCAGTGCTGTCATTTTTGCCGCCAAAGCAATCAAATCCTGGTTACCCATGCGCCACTGATGATTATGCACATCAATAAAGGGGTACTTGGCTTGGGTAGGTGTATGTTCGGGCACTATCAAGGTAGATGCTGGGTTGTACTCTTGAAACCCCATTTGGGTAGGTGAACCTTTAGGACGTTTTTTAGCATACCTTTCTTTAAACTTTTGATTGTTGTTGGTGTCAGGGTCATACTTATTTTGCCCATTACACTGGGCAAACAAAAAAGTGGTCAAAATCAATATGATCAGGTTTTTCATTGGGCACATGGTAGTAAATGAAGTTACATAATTGCCTGACAACCTTAACAAAAAAATAAGTGAAAGTAGGGTTTTCGATGAATTTTAACAGAAAATTAATAGCACCTTTGACTAATTACCCAACCATAAAGCCCCCTCTGTTTCATACAGCAACTCTCTTTTTATTTGCCCAAGGGCGAAGCTTCTTTCATCAAAAAATTGTAAACATGCTACTCCACTTTACCCATTTTTATAATAAAAAGTTAATGTTTAATGGTTTGAATCCCTTCGAGGTCTCGTCATATTTGCGCTCCGAAAAAACGGACACTTTTTTACTTTTATATAAACTTTACTATACTCAATGAAACATCACTACTTAACCACCAAGTGGTATACATTTTTTTGTATATGCCTGATGATTGGGATAAGCAACATCTCGATTGCTCAGACACGAATTTCGGTAAGGGTGTCATCGTCAAACGATGACGCTGAAGAGCGAGGCAGCAATGCCGGAAGCAGCCCAGGACGTATGTACCTCAATAGCTCTGACCTTGAGCTGGTACGCGACGGAAGCAC
The DNA here is from genome assembly GCF_000169175.1 of Microscilla marina ATCC 23134. Lineage (NCBI taxonomy): Bacteria > Pseudomonadati > Bacteroidota > Cytophagia > Cytophagales > Microscillaceae > Microscilla > Microscilla marina. Next base: position 138,558 of record NZ_AAWS01000005.1, on the reverse strand, counting down.
CAGAGGCAACCAGTGGGTAGGCATGCTATTTCGTAACCTAAACATTCCACGAAGAGCCGTTATCACATCGGCTTATGTGCAGTTTACCGCTGACGAAACCAATAGTGGAACGACTAACCTTGTGATTAGAGGAGAAGACACTAATAGTGCAGGTACTTTTTCGTCGAGCAACAATAATATTTCTTCACGTAACTTTACTTCTTCGAGGGTAAACTGGAACAATGTACCTGCCTGGAACAGTGTAGGAGAAGCTGGCTCCAGACAACGTACTCCTGACCTTAGGCGCATTGTACAAGAAATTGTAAACCGCAATGGCTGGGTATCGGGCAACAATATCGCTATTATCATTAATGGTAGTGGAGAACGCACCGCTGAGTCTTACAACGGTAGCAGTAGCAGGGCTCCTTTGTTGGTGGTAAACTATACCAATGGTGGTGGCAGTGGTTGCAACTATTGTACGTCTACCAGTAATCGTTCTACTTATGAGCACATTGCCAAAGTAGAAGTGGGAGGATTTTCTAACTCATCAGGAGCGAACAATTACACAAACTTTACCAATCGAACCATTAATTTAAGCGCTGGACAACGCTACAACATCCGTCTTACTCCAGGGTTCTCTGGCTCTAGTTACCAAGAATACTTCAAAGTATGGATAGATTACAACGGAGATTGTGACTTTAATGATGCAGGTGAGTTGGTGTACGACGCAGGATCTACGGCTAGTTCTACAGTAAGTGGCTCTATCAGAATACCTGCCAACATAACACGCCGTACCCGTATGCGTGTGTCTATGAAGTATAATGGGGCTGCTACTGCTTGTGAAAACTTTCAAGATGGGGAAGTAGAAGATTATACCGTAAATATTGGTTCTGGTGGTGGAACGCCTCCGGTTGCCGCATTTGTAGCAAACCGTACCAATATTAGAGTAGGTCAAAGTGTAAACTTTAGTAATCGGTCAACAAACAATCCTAGCAGCTACAGTTGGGTATTTAGTGGTGGTTCACCCTCTGCCAGCACTGCTACCAACCCTGTGGTTACTTACAATCGCGCTGGAAGGTTTACCGTAAGGCTGACGGCACGCAATGCTTATGGCAGTGATGTTGAAACTAAGACCTCTTACATTACAGTGAGCCCATCTAATGGAGGATGTAACAAGATTAGTTGTTTTACCTCTATCAGTCCTACCAGTCAAACCTCCCGTCTTATCATTCCTTCTTCACATCGTTTTCAAATGTTAATGAAGCAGGGTGATAGCTACACTACTGGCGGGGGCAATGTACCAGGCAACCACGACTTTACTGGGTATGTGCCCATTAACAACAGTAGCACCAATGGTTACCTTTCTGTAAACCATGAGAACACCCCTGGTGGTGTATCTATGATGCGCCTAAGCTATAGCAACACGTCTAAGCTATGGAATGTAAACAGCAACCAGGCAGTTGATTTTTATAACAATAACCTCGTAACTACTACCCGCAACTGCTCAGGTGGCATTACACCTTGGGGTACCGTAATCACTTGTGAAGAAACTTACAATAGTGGTGACAACAACAACGATGGTTATGAAGATGTAGGCTGGTGTGTAGAGATTGACCCAGTTACCAAACGCGTAAAATCTTATGGCAATGGTAAACAGGAAAAACTATGGGCATTAGGACGTATGCGTCACGAAAATGTAGTGGTGGCAAGTGACCGCAGAACGGTATATTATGGCGAAGACGGAGGCACCAGTTGTGTGTATAAGTTTGTAGCAAACAGCGCCCAAAACCTGTCTAGAGGAAGGCTGTATGTATTGAAACTAGATGGCAGGCTAAGTGGCGGAAACCCTACCAGATCTACCGGGCGCTGGGTACAAGTGCCTAACAATACCAAAAGTGACCGTAATAATACTTCTTCTATTGCTTCTTCGCTGGGTGGTAATAATTTTAGTGGAGTAGAGGATGTAGAAATTCACCCAATTAACGGGAAGGTTTATTACACTTCTAAAGGAAATGGCAGAGTGTATAGATTCAACGATAACGGTTCTACAATATCAGGATTTGAAGTGTTTGTAGGCGGACGTAGCTACCCTATTGCTACTAACAGTGGTACAGTAAATGAGTCTTGGGGCGGCGGCAACGATAACCTGGCTTTTGACAATGACGGTAACTTGTGGGTGTTGCAAGATGGCGGCAGAGACTATATCTGGATGGTAGAAAACGGACATACACAAAGCAATCCCAAGGTAAAATTGTTTGGATCTTCGCCCAATGGTTCGGAGCCTACCGGAATCACCTTTTCGCCTGATGGACGCTTTATGTTTTTGTCTATTCAACACCCAAGCTTTTGGAATAGTAGCCAAACAGATGCTGCCGGAAACAGTGTACGCTTTAACAAATCGTCTACCGTAGTCATTGCGCTTAACAAAAACTTGGGTACTTTGAACAACCGTACTACACAAACAACCATTGCTCAGGAAGCTACCGGAGCACAAGCCATGAAGGTTTTTCCAAATCCTCCGGCTCAGGGCAAAGTCAATGTGGCTTTTGCTACCGAATACGAGGGCAAAGTAGTGATTGATTTGCTTACTACTCAGGGGCAAAAAATAACGACCTTGTTCAACAAACACCTGCAGGCAGGCAAACATCAATTGGCTTTTGACCTAAACCGACACGTTTCGCAACATCAAAACTTATTGATTGTGGTAACTGCCAATGGAAAACGACAGACAAGCGTTATCAACTATCAAAAATAATCAATTGTGTGAATACCTTAAAATAAGCAATCTACACTACACATCTTTCTGATTATTGAACCATTACAGGGGCACAAGTATACCGTGCTCCTGTTTTTAAATTTCTAACAACAATGAAAAAAAACATTCTTTATATATTCGTTTTTTGCTTTTTGCAAACGGGACTGGCTTTGGCACAAGTGCCTACTCCTAAACACGGGCTGATACACACCTCGGTACAACAAGCCATTCAGGGTCAGGGTACATTGCTCAACTTGCGTAACCAAGCACTACAGGAAGCACCACAAGGACTGGACAAACTGCCTCAGCTTAAGTTTTTAAATTTGATGAAAAATAAGCTCACCCAGTGGCACCCTTCTATATTTACCCTGTCCGAACTAGAGGTGCTCAATATTCGCCAAAATAAATTGACTGATATACCTGAAGGCATTGGAAAGCTGACTCAATTGAAACGCTTGAACCTGGCCAAGAATAAAATCAAGGCTTTGCCTACAAGCATTGGTCAGCTTAAGAAGTTGCGCTTATTACACATGATGATCAACCATTTAGAGCAACTGCCCGAAAGCATGGGCACTATGCAAAACCTACAGGTACTAGAGCTAGACTATAACCAACTTAAGAGCTTGCCAGCGGCTTTGGGAAAGCTACAAAAACTCCGATTGATCAGTGTGGGCTACAATCACATTAGTGCTTTGCCTGCTCAGTTGTATCAACTGACCCAACTGCACAAACTTAACCTAGAGCACAACCAAATCAAGGAGTTGAAGAAGGATATAGGGCAAATGAAAAATTTAAACGCCCTGATATTATCCAACAACCACCTTACACAATTGCCCGAAAGCATTACTCAGCTAAGTAAAATGGAGTTATTAGTATTAAGCAATAACAAAATTGCCACTATGCCCGCTCACCTAAAAAAAATGAAGGGACTCAGAACCTTGATTTTGGTAGGCAACCCACTCTCAAAAGACGAAAAAGACCGTATACTCAATGCATTGCCTCAATGTGATGTACGGTTTTAATTAAAGCTTACTTATCTCTTAATAGTAATAATCCCTAAAAGTTTAATTTTCCGCCTGGAAAGTTAAACTTTTTCTTTTCGATGTACGTTTTTTGCTGAATAGATCAGGTTTGAACCCAGGATGCAACACTCATGAAAATAATATACAAAAGTAAGTATCAGGAAATTTCGTTTCATAAAAAAAGCTCCACATTGCACTTCAGATGGAATGCATCTACCTTAAAAATGGAAGATATTGAGTACCAAAAAGAAACCGAACAAGCGCTCCAGTACTTACAAAAGTATCGTCCTGAGAAAACATTGATCAACCTTAAAAAATTTGCCTATACTATAGACCCTGACATGCAGGGTTGGGTCAAAGAACACTTCTTAAACAAGATAGTACAACAACAACTGACCAACATCAGTGCGTTGGTGACGTCAGATGATTTTTTTGCCCAAAAATCGGTAGAGCAATCGCTTGAAAATAGTATTCAGGGAAACCACTCCCGTTACTTTAGTTCTACCGAAGAAGCCATTGACTGGCTTGACTAGACAGACATAACACCCAAAAACATTGAAAAGTCTACGCTCTGATACAGAATGTAGGGATAGGTTTCAGCAAAAGTCCCGTGTATTGAACACGGGCATTTTTTTTCGATCTTTTCTTTTTAACAACCCTTACAAAAGTGCCCTACTCCATTTAAGCCAGTTGCTTAATAAACTCAGGTGTGCATTTCATGCCTTCCAATCTCCCATTCGTGAAGTATATCAACTAATTACTAAAAGATATATGTAATCTTGTTGCCAATAACATACACTTACAAACCTACTTCACATAATGAAAAAGAACTTAATTTACATCACGGCATTGTATCTGTTGGCAATTTTTAATGCGAATGCAGCCAATATTTTGGTAAAAAACACAGTAGATTCAGCTACCCCAATCAATGGTGATCATACTTTACGCTCAGCACTGGCTGCCGCAGTTACTGGCGATATTATTACGTTTGACCCCAGCACCAATGGTACTCCTTTTGTCTTGACACTTGGCTCCATCTCTATTCAAAAAGAGATTAGCCTCAAAGGAAATGGCATTCAAAACACTATACTGGACGGCAACCAAACTGATCGTATTTTTATCATAGGGGGCTCCTCCAATGAATACTTTGTAAGCTTTGAAGGCATCATGTTCCAAAATGGATATACAAACAATGGAGGGTTTCAGGCAGGCGGTGCTATGTTTGTAAGGGGCTCCCTTTACCTCAAAGATTGTAAATTTTACAAAAACAAAGCGCTCAACGGAGGTGGTGGTGCTTTTTCCATGGCAAATTTATCAGGACACCAGCCCAATACTTTTATCAATGTACAATTTGTAGAAAACGAAGCAGGAGGAAGTGCTGTCATGATAGGCAATATGGGTGGTGCTCCTACCAACTTTGACCGTTGTTCGTTTATTGGCAACACCAGCCAATATAACGGTGGAGCGTTTACCGTAGGATACCATAATACTACCCATTTTATGAACTGTAAGTTCAAAAATAATTCAGGTGACAGAGGTGGAGCCTTGTCTTTGGCGGGTAATGTAAAGATTTTTAACAGTATTTTCACTGGCAACACCAGCACTAACAGTGGCAATGGAGGAGCTATTGCCAATGCCAATACAGGTTGGCTGAATTTATACATCGCTAACTCTACCATTGCGGGCAATACTGCCACAGGTGGTGGTGGTGGGATCAGTTTTACCAACAACGGAGGGGCTTTGGCATTGCATTTATATAATAACATCATTGCCAAAAACCAGGCAATACTGGGGGCAACCCATGCGCTTTACAAAGATGATGTGTTTATAAGTGTTGGTACATATACTATGTACGGAGGCAATTTTATAGGCGATGCTTCTGGAGGAACCTATGGACTAACCTCTACTCATGCCAACGACTTGCTGGGCAGCGATACTAGCCCTATCGATCCATTGTTTGTTGATTTGGCAAATGATGATGCCCACCTGCAGCCCTGCTCTCCTGCTATTAACCTTGCGACCAGTATTCAAACTGAGGCATTTTTTAATTACGATATAAATCAGGATGGTAGTGTTGGCGGAAACATCAGCGTAGATTATGATGAAAACCCTCGCACAGTAAACACGAACACAGATGCAGGTGCTTACGAATATCAGGGAACGGTATATACTACTCCTGTACCTTCTTTTCATTATACCGGCAATGCCTTTTGCCAAAACAGTGGTACTGCATTGCCCTCAGCTTTTAACCCGGGTGGTACTTATACAGTCACTGGTGCCAATGCAAGTAGTTTGGTAGTTGATGCTAATACTGGAAGCATTGACCTTAATGCCAGTTTACCGGGCAATTACACCGTTCAATATAGTGTGCCCGACTGCAACGGAGGCACTAATAGTCACAGCGAAACTATAACAATTAACCCTTCGCCAGTCAATACAATTAATGCGACAGTATGTGCAGGCGAGTCTTACACGCTAGGCTGCGACACTTATACGCAAAGTGGCACTTACACACATACTACTACTACCCCCCAGGGTTGCCCAAGCACTACTATACTAAATCTGACTGTGGCTCCATCTATCCAAATTTATATTTCTCAACAAATTAACCTAAACGGAGGTGTTGCAAGACTTACTGCCTGGTTGCCAACCCCTCCGCTGGGTACTTACACGTATTCTTGGGCGATAGGTGGGCAAAAAGTAAGCATTACCAATTTTGTAACCAACCCTTGCTCTGACAAGGTGTATACCCTCACTGTAACCGATACGGCTACGGGTTGTTATAAAACGACTACTTATTCATTTACTAATCGATGGAACATGTGCAGAGAGACTATAGACCCCCATTTGGGTGGGTTGTCTGTCAAAGGTAGAACCACCCAAACCACTCAAACTACTACAAATACTGCCATATACCCCAACCCCAGTAACGGAAACTTTACTTTGCAAAGTAGCCATAGCCCTATAGTGCGTTATGAGATATATAACAGCAATGGAAAAATGGTTCAGAATAAAAAAGTAAGGGTAGGAAAACAACAAAAAGTAAATATGGAAAATGCACCTGCCGGGCTGTATATGGTAAGGGTATACACTAAAGACAATCAAGTATTGTTGAAACGGATAGTAATCAAATAAACATTGAAACGATATTCCGTTAATCACACGATATATCGTACAAAAAACAACATTCACCAGACGGCTAATTCTGTAAACAAAAATATTTTTTATATTTATATCACTGATTACCAGTAGTTTATTGATTAATTTTTGGCTGCAAACATTTTTGGTCTTTGGTTTGAATAAGTATTCATCAAAGATATTTAATAAGCTTTGTGGTTAGGAAAAAAAAACGAGATGGTGTTGCCATCTCGTTTTTTGCTTTAGTACTTTTATTTACTCTCCCAACAACACAAAAGCCCCCCAATAATAAGGGTGTGGAAACGCTTGTTTTATTTCTCGTTGGGCTGCCCTAAAAGCTTTTTTCAGGTTTTTGAACTTTGTCAGGTTACGATAAAAGTATATCATAAGTTTTTGAGTAGCCGTATCGTCTACTTTCCATAAACTCATAATAATATTTTGGGCACCCGCGGTTTTTAATGCACGCTGCAACCCATACACCCCCTCACCTATTCTCACATCTCCCAACCCGGTTTCGCAAGCAGATAACACCACGAGTTTTGTTTTCTCAAGACGCATATTTGCCACCTCATAAGCAGTGAGTATGCCATCTTCTTGCCCATCTAATAACGATTTTTTGTTTGACACTCCAGTCAACACAATCCCTGAACGCAGCATGGGGGCATGATAGTCTACATCATTGTCAATCAGCGAGAAGGTGTTCTTTTTGTGGGCGCGTCTGGCAATAAAAAAACCGTGCGTGGCTATATGCAATATGGTAGGATTTTCTACTTCTTTTATGTGTTTTTCTAATGCTTCTTTCCCCATTAGTTTTTGGGTTTGCCATTGGTTTTGTTGCATAATGGCTGCTATTTGGTTTACTTCTTTTTCGGTGCCAGGCAAATCTTTAAACACCACACTGGCTAACTGGCGCTGGCTACGGTCAGAGTCCAAGCCACGTTTGTCTACCTGGGTAGTGTCAGCCTTACGACGACTGTCTATGGGTAGTTTGTATACAGGTCTACCTACCAATATTGCCAGGGTGTTGGCTCCCAACACTTCTTGTTTTCTTAGGCTCAGTACATCTTTGCTGGTGTTTATGAGCTCAATTTTATAGCGATCGATCAGGTATTGTTTATTTGCCGGGTTTTGCAGCGTATTCAGGTTTACCTGGTTATAAAATCCGGTAGAAGAAAAATATATTTTCTCTACTTTATTGCCTTGTGGCAAACTGTCTATCACTTGTTGAATGGGTTGCCAAAACTTGCCATAACTATACCTGTCTGCTCCCTTGTATTTAATTCTACCCCGGTAATACCTAAGGTAACGACGCTCTAGTTGATGGCCATTTTTTAGGCGTAAAAATTTGGGAGGGGCTGCCTTGCCTCCCTTGATCACCCATATCCCATACGATATACTTGCACGTTGCGTCCAGTCTGATGTTCTGACCATTTCTATGACTACTTCGTTGGGCTGCAAGGCTTTTTGTATCTTTTGCCAACCATGCTTGGGTATAAACGCCTGACGAGCAAACAGTTGGTATTTTTTTGCCAATTGTTTTTCTATGCGATTATTGGTCTCTTCCAGTGCCATCAAGTCTATCCCTCGTTTTTTGAGCTCCAGCTTGGGCAATTGATACAACTTCGCCAGGTATTCTTTTTGTGCAATCCACTGATCGTATAACTTAAGGTCTTCAGCATTTTTACGTTGCAAAATAGTGGTACGCATTTTTTTCGAAAAATTCAGCGCAAGCAATTTGGTTTTCAGGTGAAACTCAAACAATTTGTTTAACAACACAGGAAACTGCTTTCCTTGCTTTACCGCAAAGTCTTTGAAAGCTTCTACATGCGCTACCGAAGAATATTGAAAAGCAAGTTTGTCTTTTTCGCTCATTGCCGGGTAATTGTGCGCCATATAATCTAAAAATAAGTTGGCAAACCTTATAAATTGTTTTTCGGCACGAGCCGACTCCCCTATTTCAGCATAAAACACTGCGTTTTGCCCCTGAGCATGTACATACGTTTGGTTATTTTGCCCTAGCGATTGCTCAATCACGCGCATGCTCTTTTTCAGCAATGCTTCAGCTTTTTTGTATTTTCCCAGGGTTTGATAATCAAAAGCCCGGTTGCGTAAAATATGGGCAAATATGGTAAGGTCATTTTTTAGCGCCTTTTCAGCCAATGGTATAATATTGCGAAAACGCTTTTCTACCAACTGTCGTTTGCCTTGCATTTTGTACGAAAAATGTAAATTGAGCAAGGCAGTAAAATAGTTGGGGTGGGTTTTACCAAACTTTTTTTCATACATTAACATGACCGAATAAAAATAATCTCCAGCCTTTTCATAATTTCTTGTAGCCAGGTAAAAAGTGCCCATTTGCGATAAAAAGGAGGCGTACAATGTGTGCTCGCTGCCTACCGATTTCAAGATAACTTTTTCAGCTTTTTGCAAGGTTACTACTGCTCTTTTGTACTTGCCCAAGGTGGTATGCAATGTTGCCAGGTTTAACAAAAAGGCACCATAAAAATTATGGGCTTTACCCACAGTTTTTTCATAAATAAGCAAGGCTTCGTCAAAAGCAGTTTCTGCCTCCCCATAATTACCCGTGTTGAAGTGTACCAGCCCCAGGTTGCCCAAAGAATTGGCGTAATAAGGGTGCATTTTGCCATAGTGCTTGTACTTGATCTTTAAAGCCTGTTGAAAACGAGGTGCTGCCTTAGAGTAAATACCCATATTAAAATACAGCAACCCCAGATTGTTGAGCACAGCGGCGTACTCATAATGCTGCGCCCCCAATGCTTTTGCCTGGTGTTTAAGTGCTTTCAAAAAAAACTGTTCTGCCTTTTCATAGAGTCCCTGCTCGGTGTACAATAGTCCCTGGTTGTTGAGCACTATGCCATACTCTTCTCCTGGTTTGTTTTTATAAAACTTTTGAGCAGACTCCAGGTGCTGTTCGGCAGCTGTATAATTTCCCACGTCTTTGTACAACAAGCCCAGGCTATTGTATATATTACCATACTCTGTGCTTTGGGTACCCAACACCTCAGCAGCCACCTTTTGAGCTTCTAAAAAGTTTTTTTCTGCCAATTCATATTTTGCCAATAATCGATAAAGGGCTCCCAGGCTGGTGAGTAGTGTATAATAGTTTCGTTTTTTCTTGCCATACTTGTTTATGTGTAAACTTATCCCTTCTGTCAGTAATTGTTCTGCTTCTGCATACGAGGCATAGGTTGTTTCTATCACGGCAAGATTGGTCATAGCCTTTATCAAATCGGGAGTTTTTAGTTGATGAGCTTTGGCAACCCTTATGGCATTTTGGTACCACTTTCGGGCGAGGGCTACCTGGCGTTGCTCTTGATAATAATTCCCAAAAGAATAGGCATAGGTCACATAATTGGTAAAGTTTTTCTGTTGCTTAAACAAAGGCAATAGCTCCTGGTATAAAGGTAAAAGGGCTTGATGCTTATTTTGTTGCTCATAAGCTTGTACCAAACCCGATAAAGTAACAGCATAATTGGCTGATTGAGTATCTTTGAGTTGATCTTTAAATATACGCAATGATTTTTGGGCAACCCTGGCTGATTTCTGCGGCTTTTTCATCAACAGGTATACCGTAGACAAATTACTCAACACTGCTGCCTGATTATCATAAACACCATTTTTACTAAATATCTTTGCCGACTTCTCGTACAACTCTGCCGACTTAGGATACTGCTTTTGTATCTTGTATACCTCGGCTATTTTACTCAATTGAAAAGCGTACTCATTGGCTGTTTTGCCTTTCTGGGTTTCGTACAAAGCCAATTGATCAAGTAAAACAGGGAGTAAAGCGGTATAATTTTGCTGTTGTTCGTAAATGGCTGCTATACGATTGGTAGTCAGGTCACAGTATTGATGGGTTTTGCCTAGTTGCGCTTTGTACACGCTCAACGCCTTTTGGTAAAGGGGTAAGGCTTTGGTGTAGTTTTTTTGTTCGTAATATACATTTGCCAGCGAGTTGAGCCCCACAGCATAATAGAGGTGACTTTCGCCCAATTGCTCTTTATAAATATTACTGGCTTGAGAAAATAGCTGAATGGCTTGGTCATACGCTTTGTTTGCCATATATAATTGACCCATATCATGGGCATAATTGGCATAGGTTGCCGATGCTTCCCCAAATTCTTTAGCAGCCAGCACCAACATTTTTTTACCCCACACCAAAGCGGTTTTATAGTCTTGTTGTTTTACAAACTCATTTTTTTTTGCAGCAAGCTGTCCCAATGCCGCCGATTGAGCTATGGCAAATGAAGCAAACATGCTTTGTATACATACGATTAAAACAAAAGTTTTCAAATGAATAAACTTCATAAGTCAGGCGTTTGATTAAACTTCAAAACTACACAAAAATAGGGGGAAGGGAAACAAGGCTGGCGTTTCTTAAGCCCCTGCCTAAACAGAGATTTTCGGGTAACCAAATAAAAGTTTTATATTGCTGCTTAAGCAACTCTTAAACGAATGGCAAAAATAAAGTTTACCAACTTGCTCAGGAGGTTTTACCCTCACCTTGCGGAGCAGATAGAAGTACCAGGCAACACAATAGCACAGGTGCTAGAGGCACTCAATCAACAATACCCTGGCATTAGAGATTATCTGGTAGACGAAAGGGGCAAGTTAAGGCAACACGTCAATATTTTTATTGGCGAAGAACTCATCCAAGACAAAGACACACTGCAAGATACAGTAGAAGAACAAGACGAGGTTTTTATTTTACAGGCTATTTCAGGAGGATGCTCCCTCAAGGTGATATAACAGCTGTTTTATCCAGAATATTGCTTCAAAAATAGCACAGATTGCAGGAGTTACAAAGCCTCCATTACTCGCCTGATCATTTCGCCGGTTTTGGTATAGTCAAGCCAACGCGTGACAATTACCAAATCGTGGGCTTTGTCTACCACCACCAGGTTGCCGCCAAAACCTGAAGCATAAAACACACTTTCGGGAACCCCTTGCCAATGTCGGGGTTTGTCTCCTACATAGTTGGCTACCTTACAGTTAAGCCACCACATATACCCGTAGTTGCCATTGGCCATTGATGGTTGGGTAGCAGTATGCACCCAATTTGTGGGCAACACCTGCGTGTCTTTCCACTTGCCATCGTTCAAAAACAGTAAACCATAACGAGCCTGATCTTCGGCACTGATAAATAGTCCGCCCCCCCAATGCGCTCCTCCACTTACTGACTCTACCTCTCTTCCGTTGATATTTACTTTAGAGGTGGGGTAGCCGTGCCAGCTCCAGGTAAACGATGCTCCTATTTTGTCCATCACGTAGTCTTTCAAGATCTGTGGCAATGGCTTTTGCCAAACTTTGAGCAAGGCATACGCCAACAGATTTACCCGCACATTATTGTACCTAAACAAAGTACCAGGCTCAGACCGGGGGCGTTTTTTCCAGTCTTCTACAGTGCCAGTTTTGGGTGGTCGTTCTGCCCAGTCGTGCCCTCCCCACAGCTCCCCTGCCCATTCAGACGATTGGGTGAGCAAATGTGCCCAGGTTACTTTTGAGTTGTGGGCACCAGCAAACTTTCCATCCTGGATGTATAAGCACACTTGGTCATCAAGCGACCGTATAAGCCCAATGTCTACAGCCAATGCTGCTACAGTAGACAAATAGCTTTTGGTAGCACTGCACGCCATTTCTACGCGTTGGTTGTTGCCCCACTGGGCAATGATGTATCCATTTTTGAGAATCATTCCAGAGGGGTTTCCTCTTTTTTTGGTGGGGCCTATCATTTGATGAAAAGGTTCACGACTAAACCACTTGGCCAAGTTGGTTTTTAAATCCCGATCGCCTTTGTATTCATTTGCCAAAGCAAAGCGAATGGCACTTTGTAACTTACGGGAGTCGATGCCAAACTGGGCGGGTGACTGGGTTTGCCACATAGCCCCTCTTTCGGGAAAGTAATACTCTTTTTGCACCACAGTAGTGCTTACAAAAGGAGTGAGCAGTAGCGATTGTTTTGCTTGCATTTTTAGGATGATCTTATCAAACCTGAAACTGTTCTTTTAGCGACATGAGTACCCAATGATAAACCCTTCATTTTTAACTTCAAAATAGGGTTGTTCAGAGGGGAACATATAAAGCTTCTATTTTTTACGTAAAAAAACTACACTTTATAATACATTTTAATCACTTGCTCAAACACCAGGTTGGGGATATTGCGCTTAAGAAATACCGTAAACTTCTGCAAAGGTTTACCCACCAGGTATTTGCCGCTTATGTGTCTTTTTTTGATCAGTTTGTGTATTTTTTTCGCTACCATTTCGGGAGCAATGCCCTGCATCACATCGTCGTTCATTATTTGGTGAGTACGGTCAAACGACTCTTTATATATCGAGGTGTCGTTGGTTGCCGTCAGGCGATGTTCATTGATGCCAGTGCGCACGTCTCCGGGCAATACCGAACAAACTTGTATCCCAAAGGGAGCTACTTCCATACGTAATGCCTCGGTAAGCCCGTCGATAGCAAACTTGCTGGCACAATAAGTAGCACGATAAGGTAAACCCATCACTCCGCCTATAGAGCCTATGTTGATTATTTTACCTGATTGTTGTTTGCGCATATAAGGCAATACCTCTTGAGTAAGCCTGACTACCCCCATTACATTGGTCGCAAATACCTGCTCGATGTCACTTAGCGGGGTTTCTTCCAAAGCTCCAGCAGTACCCAGTCCGGCATTGTTTACCAACACATCTATGTGTCCTTCATTTTCTATCACCTGCTTTACACCCTGTACTATCTCTGTTTCGTTGGTAATGTCCATTTTCAGCATTTTAACGGCACCGTCAGGCATTGCACGACGACTGGTGCCATATGCCGTATACCCTTGCTGCTGTAGGTAAACAGCCATTGAGTTGCCTATGCCTGAAGAGGCTCCAGTAATTAGTATGACCTTACTCATGAAGTTTGGTTTGGTGATATAAGAAGAAAGCAAAGGTAATTAGCCCAAAGGCAGTAGCCCAGTTTTTTATATAGTTTTTTGGCAAGTGTCAGGTTTAGCAACAGCTTACTCCTCTCCCCATTGTTTGGTATAATCAATGTCTTCTTTGATTAGCGCCTGGGCTTCTTCGTGACTACGGTAATGAAATACCCGGCGAATAGTATCGCCCAGGTGTTTGATAATAGAAAAGTAGGTGTTGTCGTCTGTCCATTCAATCAAGTCACCATTGATATAAATGGTGACCACATCGGCTTCGGTGGTACGGGCAATGTATTGATGCAAACTATTGGGGTGGGTATTGTCATAATGCTTATGAACCCCAAAAGAGTAATTGAACTTAGGCACTGAAAAGGTTTGCTTAAGCTCTTGGTAAAAAAGCTTTAGTTTAGCTACATCCTTGAAGGTGTTGTGAGAAATGGCAAAACTTTTTTCATCTATTTTGCCACCAAAATGCAAATTCAAATGTTCGGGTTCACTGCTGGCTTTAATGATAAATACGGTTTCGTCGGACTGAATGACTGAGGTGAGGTCTTTTTTGAAACAGGTAAAAGCAGCTGGAATACCCTCTTCGTTGGTATGCCTGAATGCTTCGTTAACGCTAAAACTAAAGGCATAAGCGCTGTTTAAATCATGGGTTTCGCCATACATTTCGTTCGACACATAGTCTGCCCTTATGTATTTGGCAAGATGAGACGTAAAATGTCCAATGGCGTGCTCGGCATGGCTCATAGGCGACACTATTGTAATGTTGGTATCACGGTCGATATAGGCGCCATATTCCCGGTTACACTCAAAGTGCTCTACCACGTAAGTATTGGCAAAACGATCTTCAAGGGTATTTTTTTTATAGCGTATACGCAATTCATTATTTTTGATGGCATCAAAAATATCTTCTTCTGACAGTTCCAATCGGCTCTTCAGGCTTACTACATCTATCAAACGGCGGGTAACCGACATCTCACCTATTTTGTGGGCTGAAGTATAAAAAGCGCTTTTAATACTTTGGGTGTTTTGCTCTACGATTTCTTCCTTAGAGTTTTTGTCTATTTCTTGCATAAAACCCGCCGAAATAATACCTGCTGGCAAAGCAAATAAGCCAATGCCCAACAAGGCTATAAACGACCCTAGGGCTTTGCCCAACGAAGTAACCGGATACACATCGCCATACCCTACTGTAGTAAGAGTAGACACTGCCCACCACATAGTTTGTGGAATACTGGAAAACTTGTCGGGTTGCTGCTCTTTTTCTATCATAAACATAAGGCTTGCCGCCACAATGAGTAGTAAGAAAATAGTAAAGAAAATGACTTGAAGGTCTTCTTTTTTGGTCATGATAATTCTGACCAGCAAACGAATGGAGGCAGAATAACGCCAAAGCTTGAGCAAACGAAACAACCTGAACAAACGAAAAGCCCGTACAATACGGAAATCATTGTGCAGCATAGGAAAAATAAAGGGCAAATAGGCTGGTAAAAAAGCAATGAGGTCAATCAGCGCCACTGCCGTAAACATAAAGCGTAAACGCCCCCACACAGGGTGCTTGTAGCGTTTGTCTTCGGTAATGCACCACAACCTAATGATATACTCCAGGGTGAAGATAACTATAGAGATATGCTCGAATATCTTAAAAGCAGCGCCCAACTGTTGATGAACAGAATCGACCGTTTCGATGGTAAATGTTACTACATTCATAAAAATGAGCAACATCATAAAGGTATCAAACTTTTTGGTAATGTTTTGGTAGTTCTCGTGTTCGCCCTCAAAAATATAATATACTTTCTGCTTTAGGGTTAGTTTTGGCTGCATAAGACTCTCTCACAAGTGTTTAAATTCCCGATAGGTATTTGCCAATGTATCAGTCGGCAAATATAACACAATAAAAAAGCCATGATAATATAAAGTCTGACATTTCTCAAAAGATGATCACTACAGACTTAGAGCTTGTTTAAAAATCACCTAAAAGGCGTTTTACGCGATTTTTGCACTCATATATTGCTAAATTTATCAGCAATAGCGCTGCTATTACTTCAAAATTTAACGCACCTGAGCACAAAACTCATCGAAAATCACACTAAACGCGAAAATTTAAACAAGCTCTTATTGATGTTGTGCTATTTACTTTGTGGTACATTTTTATTTAGTGGCTCAATGGCTTTGACTGCAGTCAAACAGGTACACTTCTAGTCGTTTTCGGACGATCAACAGTGTTGACGACAAAAAGCATCTAACAACTCCAGGTCAACTTCTATGTCTTGATTACACCCCTTGGCTGTGCCAGTCGCTTTGCCATACATACAGAAATAAGGCATGGCTGCATAAGCTGCCAATGAAAAATAGCCAACAGTAGCACAATCGTGGGGCAATATCTCAAGTACTTTGTTACCTGGTTTGCCATACATCAAGTTAGTAAGCGCTGATCCATGTGCGGCAATAAGCACCTCGGCGTGGTAAAAAATCTGGGCTTGCTCACGTACCTTGAGGTTGTCTAACACCCTCAACTCAAAGTCATAAGGACGCAATACTTCATACACTGCCTCTTGGTTGCGCACCTGACGCCGATGTACATTACCCCTGGCAATGTATACCTTGGGGTGGTAACAACAATTGTCACTGAGGTCAAGTCTGGAGGTAACCACCTGACGGGCGTAGGTGTATGTTGCCTGGCTATAATAGTGAGGCAAGGGAGAATGCACAGTAAACGCTGCCAAGGTGCGGGTACCTTTGCAAGGGTTGGTCACAATTTTATAAGGAGAAATACCCAAAGTCTCAAAGCACTCGCTGATAAAATCCGGGATTCTTGACAAATCACCTATATAGAAATGATCTATTTGTTCAAGCCCAATATGTTGTTGGTAAATTTGCAACAACGGCAACGTTTCGCGCATCCAGCGTCCATAATGTCGAGGAGAAACATTGGCCAAATACGCCACGGTTCCCTTCAGTTTTTCTACTTTGGTGGGTAGCTTTTGTTGCAATATGGGCAATGCCTCAGGCGTTACTCCAGGCGCCACTAGTACGTGATTGTGAGGATCGACAAGGTGCTGACAACAAAATTTAAACCCCGAATGGGTACTGTCAATACACATAGCGTGGGTAGTAGCTTCAAAATCCTGCCAATGCTTAGAGGGTGTACCGCTGCCCAGCAACGTAACTTGAGGCGCTTTCACTGCATTTATTTGTTGAGATAAGTATGCTTTTCCCTTGTACAACAAGGCATAATCTTGAGCATTGTCTGGGGAAAGACTGGTTGTACCTTGGGGTGATTTTGCCAGTGCAGCGGCAATTTTTTGAGTAATGCGTTGGAACATGTGGATGTTTATAAGTCTAAGTAAAAACCATACACCATCAAATCACCTTGCCGAAAGTCGAGCGAAGGCAAGCGCGCAAAACCCATGCGTTCGTACATGCCCCAGGCCACTTTCATGGCTTGAGTAGTATGCAATATCATTTGTTGGCTCCCCAAGCCCCTGGCACGTTGCAAACAAGCTTCAGTCAATGCTTTGCCCACTCCCTGACCTCTGGCAGCAAGCGACACTACCAACAGTCGGATACCCGAAGCATTTTGTATGGTAGTAGTAACTCCTTTGGAGCTGTAGTCTTGCATATTGCCCACAAATACTACCCCACCCAACAACTCATTGTCTGTAGATCGGGCTACCAATATTTCAGTAGATACTTTTTCGTTGAGTTTGCCCACATTATCGAGCAGGGCATAATAAGTGGGGTGCTCTGCCCTGGAAGGAAAACCCTCCAGGCTCGAAAACACCCGCAACATAAGTTGCCCTAAAGCTTTATATTCATTGGGTTGGGCTTCTCTTATATTGATTTGTTTCATCGGCATCATAATACATTTTAATAGTAATTGACCGCAGTCAACCATTGAGTGTGTGTTTATTACCAAACAAAAAGATAATTGAAGCTTGTGGTTACCTATACTTTCTCTCTTGAGTTTTGCTGCCTGTAAGGGCTATAAATTTACTTTGTGGGGATGTGTACTCTAGAATACCATTTAACTGGTGGTTGTTTTAAGTTTATTACCCTTGCTCAACAGTGGTATTCATCTTTTTTCTCATATAACGATGCAAAATACCTACTTCTTCAAACGGTTTTCCGTAAATTTCGTACCCTAATTTCAAATAAAAATTTACTGCCTCTTGGCGAGCGTGACACTCAATCAATTGGATACCTTTTTCAAGGGCAAAATGTTCCAGTGCTGCCACTAGTTTTTTGCCTACTCCTTGTCCTTGATGGGAGTCTTTTACTGCCATTTGAATAAGTTGTGTTTTTTGCTGTGTCTCGTCTAGTGGCACCAATACTACACACCCTACAACTTGCGCTTGGTCAATGGCCACAAAGTGCCAGGAGCGATGGTCGTGCATCTCCCAGGCGTGGTCGGGTATGCCAATCGGACGCAGTAAAACTTCATTCCTTAGCATTCTTTCTGCCTCATACAGTGGACTTTGAGGGGTAATTTGTTGTATAATCATCTTTTATACTTTGTTTTAATCGTTGCTCAAACTTTTTTAGTTACCTGATTTCACAATGCTGCTCAGCTCAGTAGTATGCACTCTTCGCCAAACAAAAACAGCGTTTGGATAGAAGTTCATCGTTTAAAACACCAATATACATCCGTATCTAAGGGCTTGCACCTGTCAACGCTTCCATATAAACACCTAAAAATAAGCAACTTACATGCTCGTTAGCTACCAGGCACCAGCAACCTGTCATTGCTGTGAACCATTGATATCATATACCATCATTATATTGGCACGTTCATAATTCTGACTACTTTCATCTATGGGCACCTCTCTGAAACCTAGCGTCCGGTACAAATGAATGGCGGGCTTCAAACGGGTGTTTGACTGTAGCTCTACCCTGCTTGCCTGTTGTTGTTTTGCCACTTCCAACATGTGTAAGCCCAGTTTTTTGCCTACCTGTTTGCCTTGTGCCTTATCAGTGACTGCCATCTTTATCAGTTCATATACTCCGTCTTTTACTTTAGACAAGCCACAAGTACCTACAATTTCGCCATTGAGTTGGGCAAAGCAAATATAGCCACCTTTGTCAATGATGTTTTTCTGAGGATCATTCAATAATACAGCGTCGCAGGGTTCTACTTTAAAATACTTATTGAGCCACTCATAGTTGAGTTGGGCAAAATATTTTTGGTGAGCTGGGGTATACTCAATGATTTGAGCTTCACCCAATAATTGTTGCTTTCGGTATTCTATGACACGGTCGTACAAACTTTTTTGTTCCAACTGTTTTTCAAACTTATCCATTACGTCTACAATGTCGTATCCAGTAGCCATAATCATTTGGTTGGTCACTGTTTCTACTGCATCCCACATGGGGTTTAACCTATGAGCCACCTCCCGCCCTTTGTCAGATAAGGTAACCGCTTTTTTTCGTTCATCTGCTTTGTCAGTAATGCTGCTCACCAACCCCGCCTTTTTCAACTCTTTGATAATTTGGCTTACCGCCGGATGACTAATGCCTACATAATGGGCGATCTCGGTAACCGAGACAGTTTCTTTTAACTGAATAGTATAAAAAACCACAAACCACTTGGGCTTAAAGTCTACCTCAAACTCTGCAATAATGCTGACAGCCTCTTGATAAAGGGCATCGCCTACTTTTCGAAAACGACTCCCTAACGACAAACCGCGGGTGTCGTTAAATATATTTTTTCTCATTGGGTTTGTTTATAAACATAATTTTATAATCAATTATGTAACTGGTTACGCAATTATATTAAAAAAAGTTTATTAAACAAAAGAAAAGCTTCCGCCAACGACTATAGTCTCAGCGAAAGCTTTTACTCATACCTTGATTTAGATAATTAGAAAACTTAAAGTTTGACACCAATTATTATGACTCAGTTTGATTCACTATTTAGTGTTATTGAATGTGTGCATAGCTGGTGTATTTGATTATAGCATACTTATAAAATAGCTCAACTTTGTTGAAAAAAAGGCATAGCTAGTTGAATTCATATAGCAAGTTGAAGTTTCCTGGAAGTAACAAAAAATGCATAACTGGTCTTCAGCAGGATCATCCTACGCACCAAAAATTAACGCATTGCTGATTGATTAAGAATATTCATTGTTTTTACAAAAGTGTTGAAATGTGAATGAATAAGTGTTTCACCATAATAGTGCAGCAAACAGCCAAAGTGTCCCCCTTTGGAAAATGTTTTTTCTCAAATAAAAAAAACATACAAATCTTGAGGGACATTTTAAGGGTGAGGTCAACCATGTTGATAAACAATGATTACTAATCAAAGATTTGAGAGTTTAAGTTTATCTAATAGTTTCTCGCAAAAATTCTCAAACATGAATGCTTTAACTAAGCTTTTCATTAAACATCGGCAACAATGATTATACACCCTCCCAATCAAAAAAACATAAGCAAAAAACTACCTCACAAATACTTTGTGTGGCAACCCAACGCAAACCATTTCAATTGTGTTTGCCCCAATAAGCACTGATACGTTTCAGAACTATTTTTATGAGTTATTTAACCGCGTGTAGACCACTGTACCCAAGGGGTGCTCAGCGTATGAAAGGCGTTTATAGAGCTCACAAGGCTTTATACAAAATCCTTATGTCAAACCCGGCATACCACATGCCATTAAACGATAAGTTTCATGAACAACATCTCATTGCTTGTGCAAGAATGGTATCAGACCCGTAACCAAACAACGCTTAAGCAAATATTTGAGGAAATACAGGAAAGTAATATCCATTTTTTTGGGGCTTGCTTTAAAACCTGGACAAACAAAGGGGCGATTGATGATGCCAATGAGTGCATTCAACGTTTTAATGTGTCGCTCTACGAAAAACTGACTAAAGAAAATGATCCTACACCCATTGTTACCTTTGAGCATTACTGTCGCACAGTACGCCGACGGGTATTTTTAAATTTTAGACGAACACAACAGAAAAAACAAGAAACTAACATAGACCCTACTGATCCAGCTAGTGGCAAGAATATTTTGGAGAGGCTCGCTGACAATGACAATGACGACCTGGAAAAAGAGGTATGGCACATTTATAAAAAGTTTATGGATGGTAATACTGGAGATTTGTCTTATGGTATTTTTAAGCTTCGAATTGAGCAATCTATCAGCCACGAAGCAATTGCTATTTACCTAAACAAGAAATTTAAACTGCAGGGGGACAAGGCTTTGACCAGCTCAAAAGTAAGAAAACGATATTCGAAGCTTCTCAGCAAATGGAGAAGGTATTGTAAAGAAAAGTTTAAACCTTGAGCTTGACTGAGATAGGTTCAAAGATAATATGCTAACCACTATGTACATTCATTAGAAAAGTACTACATAATAAACAGGGAATTAAATATGAAACCAACAGAATTAGCTGAATTGCCATCATTTATTAAGGCGCCTTCTAAGCAGATTGCTATAGACGAGCAAATAGACAATGACTTGTTAAAAGTTGCCTGCGAAAAGATGCCCGATGATGAATGGGAAAAACTAAACGACTGCGCCATTGAATTTATAGGTAAGCAACTACTCACAGAAAATGACAGGCTTGCACTTCATCAAAATGTAGACAGTTTTTTGCAACAAATGGACAAGCGTTACCCAAAGTAAATTACTTTATTCGTCACACTTATTTTTTTACCCAAACGCGGCATTTAGCCGCGTTTTTTTTGCTTCAGCTGGTTTTTATAACCCCAAAAAACAAAGCAGATAAAGCCAGGAATATCTAAGCACTTTATCAATGTAAAGATGTTCTCACAACATACGTTGTCTTGGGCAATACTTGATTCGGAGGATTTAGAAACTCGGCACAGTAGAGCTGTAAACCCGGTTCTTTGCACGACTTTTAATCGCTTTTTGGGGAGTGCATCAACTGCCAAAATTCATCCCAAATTATTGTATGTTTATTTAGAGGCTAAAACACAAGGCTTTAACGATTTTTGACCACAACAAACCAGAGCGAATACACGATAACGCCACTCCTGACACTAAAGCAACGGAATAATTCACTTTAAAAAGTTCAATTTTTACTTTATCATTGCCCCACACTTTTTATGTATACTCACCTGTGGTCATGTACTATTACATCATACAATTGCATTTATATGATTATCTTTTGTGTTTTGATCCAATGAACCCCTCTTTAAAAAATAGAACAAAAGGATCTAGTATGTCATCTAAAGTACTTTATTTCGTATTTTTAAGCCAGTAAATATTATTAAAAATTGTGTGCCCCAATTAAATCTATTTTCACCTATATTGCTTGGAAGTCCTGACAAGGGGCAAGTCCCTATATGCCGCTGAATATCGGTGCCCCGAAAGCAGGATGTCGGCATAGCCTCTCGCTAGGTACACCCTGTTTAACTGCATTGAGCTCATCACAGCAAGCTGCATATTCGGTTCACATGTAACTAATAGTATACTTATTTTCAATTATTTATGAGTTTGCTGCTTCAAAACCTTGCATCGACTTAACTGACTATGTGCTTTTTCATCAAAAATTGCGTTCATACCAGCAATTATCCTCTTATACAACGGATAACTTTTTCAAAAATCACAGAGGGCAACATAGCTTTCAGCAATTGACTAAAAATACAACTATTGTATCAACCAACTAATTTTAACATTACCTTATAAACCAACAGGGCTCACCTGTTTTTTTGGGCAAATCAGCACATGCATAAGCTAATGACTCAACAAAAAACAACCTCAGAATAATTATACTCGTGATTACTCTAAATAATCATACGAACTTATTTAGTGTAAACTATTGTATTGCATAGTTTACAACCACCACTAGTAAATATCTTTAAGAATATGCCAGAATCATCAGTTGTCTTAACAAGCAATCTGACCAAAATACTGTGTACACAATATACCGGTTTTTGGTCTGACATGCACACGTACTCAACTACACTCGCAAGTTGTTCATCAGGTAAAGAAACAAATTTATGCCTGACTCCCCACCGTATTTATATCAAACCTTTCTATTTTAACCTCCTTAAATCATAAGTTTCATGAGCAAAATATCGTTACTTGTAAAAGCGTGGTATGCTACGCACGACCGTACCATTTTGAAACAAATTTTTGAGGAGATTCAGGAGAGTAACACCAATTTTTTTGGTGCTTGTTTCAAAACCTGGACAAATAAGCATGCTATAGATGATGCCAATGAGTGTATTCAAAAGTTTTGTGAGGCTTTGTATGCAAAACTCCTGAAAGAAGATGACCTCAAACCTATCGAAAACTTTGAACAATATTGCTCAACTGTCAGACGTAGAATTTTTTGGAACTTTAAAAAGGAAAAAGAAAAAAGAAGAACCGCCACACCAATTAGTTCTAATACAACCAATGATACAATGGAGCATCTGCCCGAAGCAGAAGCGCCCCCTTTAGAAAACCACATCTGGGAGGTGTACCAGGATTTTATTCGCGATGCTCCAAGAAGCGATTTATCTTATGCTATATTCAAGCTCAGGATCGAAGAAAAACTCAACCACCAATGCATTGCAGATCAACTCAACAAAAAATTTGCTCTACAGGGCAATCAGGTTTTAAATGCAGACCGGGTAAGGAAACGTTATTCTAAGATGTTGAGCAAGTGGCGTAAGTATTATGACAAAACCCTGGATTAAATCCATCCAGTGGTTTATGCTTGAGTTTGGGCATAAGTTCAATACTATTTAACCATAAACATTGAGATGACAAAAAAAGAACTAGCACAATCGTTTACCCCTAATCAACCTCCATTCACCAATAGGTTCGACAAGGTTGATAAGGAACTTCTAAAAGTAGTTTGTGAACATATAAGCGAAGAAGACTGGGAACAGTTAGATGATCGCACGATTGAATTGTTGGGCAAACACCTGCTAAATGAAGAGGATAAAAAAAGTTTGGATTTTGATATAGACATTTTTTTAAACCAAATGAATAAATCAAAATAAACCTACTTTCGCACCCTCAAAACAAAAACGCACAAACCGTAGTGATAAGCTACGGTTTTTTTGTGGCTCTTTACGTCGATAACATTTATTGTAAAACCAAGTTCAAGTGCTGTGCAACCAGTCTGCTCAAACAATGCCTATAGCAGGTATCTTTCCTAAATAAACTACCTGTCTATCAAATATTTTGTTCCCTTGGGCTGTTTTATTTTTTCTACTTTACTAAGCAGCAAGCTTTAGAAATTAGTTTAACTTTAGTATGTTGTTACTCGTTTTAGCAGCATAACAACCTGAATAGTAGCCTCATGAAAGAAAAACTTGCCACCAGCTGGGAAATTTACAATCAAATTATGTGGAACCCTAAACTCAACGCTCAGGCGTTTACAGTAGGGTTTGCTGACCGCATGGCAAAGTCAGGCATCAGAGAAAAACCTTTGCTGGAATGGGCCAATGAAAGTGATATTCCCTGGCACCGTATCAGGTACTACCGCTGTGGAGAACTAGTGGTGTGGGACAGGGGCAGGCGCTTAGACTTGTTTGCCGAAAAAAGATTACCTTCTGAGGCTTGGGTGGCAGAAATCAACCCAGTAGTGGCTACAAAAGTAAATACTGATTTTAGCCTGAGAGCAGTTTATTGTTGTCACCAAGACCAATGGCAAGTATACACTGGTGCTGTTACCAACCAAACCCTGGCCCAACTCAAAGTAATAAGTTACAATGTATTATGTGACGAGCACGACAAGGAGTATGTAAGAAGCAAAGAACGCTATGTGGCTATAGCACAACATTTAGCCCACTTAGAGGCAGACATTATTGCGCTTCAAGAGGCTACTCCCTTGCTCATTGAGTTTTTGAGGCAACAGGCATGGGCAAAAGATTATTTTTTCTCTGAACCACCCAACAGTCCCACCCTGCGCCCTTTTGGCCAAGTTATTTTATCAAAGTACCCGTTTTCGCTGGTAGAACACCTTTACTCTCCTCAGAAACGTTTTTTGGTAGCAGGTTGGCAGATCAACGGGGAAGCTTTTCATGTAGCCAATGTACACTTGACCAGTAATCACAGTGACAAAGCAATGGGCGTACGCCAACAACAACTAGAAGTGATGACAAACTACCTTAAATCGCTTAGAGGCGATGTGTTATTGGTGGGCGATTTTAATATGCGAGAAGGTGAAAATGTAGATATATTAACAGAACACCAGTTTGAAGATGTTTGGCCACTACAACACCCCGATGATGCCGGGTTTAGCTTTCACCCTGACGAAAACCCTTTAGCAGAAAGGTTTAGTCGTTCTGGCTTGCCAGGTCGTTTTGACCGCATGTATCTGCGTTCGCAAAGTCTACAGTGGCTGCCCCAACACATCAAACTATTTGCTAAAGCACCTATTGCTCAAGATTATTTGCGTGCTTCTGACCATTATGGAGTGTTTGCAGTGTATGACTTTGCCGATATGCTGCCTTTGCCCCAGGCTGTGCCCAATGAAGTGCTCAAGCAATTGCAAACAGTACAACCTACCTATCAAAGTGCCATTGTATTGATTCCTCCTAATGAGATACACGCTCCTATTCAAAAAATACGCAAACAATATGACCAAAAGCTAGAACGCTGGATGCCACATATTACATTGATGTATGGCTTTATTCCCAAAGAACTCTTCGAGGCGGCATTGCCTTTACTGGAAACGGCTTTACAACAACTGGCACCTTTTGAAATTGTATTACAAGACTTCAGGTATTTCGAGCACCGAAAAAGCACGACAGGGTGGTTACGTCCAATAGCACAACCTACTGACGCACTGCAACGCCTTCAGGATATTTTGCAACCGCTTTTTCCGCAATGTAACGAACAAACCATCCGTGCCTCTGGGTTTACCCCGCACCTCAGCATAGGGCAGTTTGCTTCGCCCGAAGAGGCCCAAAAATGCTTGCCTGCCTGGAATCCTCTGCGCTTTAAGGTAGAAAAAATAGCCCTGATCAGCCGAGACAAGGACACTCCTTTTGAGGTAAAATACCAGGTGTTTCTGGGAAAAGAACAGGTCAAAAAACCCAATAAAAGTCTGATTGACTGGGTAAACGACCAGGCACCGCTTCAAACAACCCAAACCCAACTTAAGCGCCAAGCTGCCCTTGCTCAAGTACAACAAGTATGCAGTGAGGTACTCAACCAATCAGTGCATTTGCAAGTATTTGGCTCAGAGTTGCTCAAAATAGCCCAAGCACACAGCGATATAGACGTGCTGTGTCCGCTACCTCCATCCTTAGCATTAGACCCGTTCTTTGATCAGTTACAGACAGCTTTGTCTCAAGTAGCGCAAGGTGTCCATTTGGTAACCGATGCCAGGGTAACTACCCTCAAATTTAACTTACAAGGGGTAAATTTTGATCTTTTGGCAGTACACCACCCTTCTTTTCCGGTGCCACTGCACCAAGTCAAGCCCGAAGCTTTTCAACAATTTGACCCATTAAGCTGGCAAAACATGGTAGGGTACCTGGAGGGCCAAAAAATATTGGCATTAGGCAATAAAGTTGGACAAACACTTTTTAGAGATTTAGTACGCACTATCAGGCTTTGGGCAGCCCGAAAACAATTGACAGGCAATGTTTTTGGTTTTTTTGGCAATATTTCGTGGGCAATACTTGCGGCGTGGAGCTGCGCGCATTGCCAGACCAAACATACCCCTACTCTGGAGCACTTGCTACAAAATTTTTTCGATTTGCTTGCCCAGCATTCGTGGGTGATTCCCATTGGGCTACAAGAGGGTACATCTAGCTACATAGTGCGTAAGCACCGCGACTGGATGCCTGTAGTCAGTGCTTTTTATCCTTATAAAAATACCACCCGCAACCTTACTCAGTCTACAGCAAAAGTGATTCAAGGGGAAATTCAAAAAGCACGCCTGCTGCTACAGAATACCTCTATAAACTGGTTAACGTTTTTTGCGGCAACTGATGTTCAGAAAGAGTATACGCAATTGCTGATACTGGAACTTAGCGCAAGCAATGAACAAAACCTTGAGCTGGCGCAAGGAAAACTTCTAGGGTCGTTGCTAGGGGTAATACTGGCTTTAGAACAACAAGTAAAAGCGTTGGTGCGCCCTTCTACAATTATAAAAAAAGCCGAGAATGGTTTGAGTTTTCAACTAAGGCTTGGTTTACACTTACCTGCTGATTCTTCTCAAAAGAGCCTCAATGAGTTTGTAGGAAAGTTTGACCATGAGTATAACACCAAGCTTAAGGTGTATTTAGAAGGGTAACAGCAAAAGGCGAAAGCATTAATGCTTTCGCCTTTTGCTGTCTTATATTTTTATGCCAGCTTACTCCAGTAATTCATCTTCCAGCTTGTTCATTATCTTATACTTTTTTTTATTGGTGGAGTTGTCCAGCACTACCAAGCACACCTTGGCTTCGGTATCGCGCACAATGGCAGTTCTTGCTCCTAGCCACGCACCAGTGTGCGACACCCTGGTGCGACTCTCTACCTGCCAACCAAAACCATACTTTGATATTTTTCCATTGTCGAGTTTTACAGGTTTAAAAGCTTCTTTTAGGTTTTGGGGCGAAATAAGTGAATTACCATACCAAAACTTATCCCATATCACAAAGTCCTCTACGCTTGAAAATACTCCACCATCGCCTGCTACCCCATCTAAAAACGAAGGAGCGTGCTGATGATATTTACCTTTGGTATACCAAAAACCTGTAGTTTTATTAGCAAATGTTTTTTGTGCTGAGAATAAATTCCAGACCCTTGTATTTTTCATTTTTAGTGGGTCAAACAGCTCTTTTTTCATGTAAGCTTCAAACGATTCTCCTGATACTTTTTCAATAACCGCCGCAAGCAACACATAACCTGTATTAGAGTATTGGAAACGAGCGTTGGGTTTATAAGCTTTATTTTTATTAGGGAAGGCAGTCAAGAGTTGTACTACCTCCTGAATGCTCAGCACCTCACCTACCATGTCGTTGTGCTCGTCTGCCAACTTCATATATACATCTGGAATGCCTGAAGTATGCGTAAGCAACTGACGCACTGTAACTTTTGGGTAAGGAAATTTTTTGAAGTACCTGCTTAAGGGGTCATCATACTCTAGTAAACCTTTTTGGTGTAGCCGCATAATGCCAGCTGCAGTAAACTGCTTGGATACTGATGCTAAACGTAACGAAGACTGATGGGTTAACTTTTTATTTCTATGATAGTCGGTGTAACCATAACCTTTCATTAATAAGGTTTTGCCTTTTTGAACAATCAATACTGTACCATTGAATGCTCCATTTTTATGCTGTTCTGCGAGCCAACGATCTATGGCTTTTATTTTATTGTCAAGGGTAGTTGGGGTAAACGACGAAGCACCATAAGTAGTAATGAGGGCAAGCACACCAAGCGCTAGTAGCAAACCTAAGCTGTTTCTTAATAGTCTGTTTTTCATGTGTAAGGCATTGTTAAATGGTTTCCTGCAAAGTACTAATAATTATGTGGGTTTAAGTAAAAGACAGGCAAAAAAAACAGGCAAAGCCAGCAAGCATTATACTTTTACAGCTTTTTGTCTGAAGTTTTGTATCAACTCCAGATACTCTTCGTAAGAAACAGTTTTATAAATATTTTTATAGTGAAATTTATAATAACTCTTAGCTTCTTCTACCACCTTTGGGGCTATATTGGTAGCCCCTGCCATCAATGCAATGGTTTGCGAAAAAGGGTGTATTACCACAAAAACAACAGTAAGTAAAGAGAGCAACACCAATATATTGTTAAGTATGAAATGTTCCATATACCCCAATAACACCCCTGACAAAAAGAGTAAAAAAGCAGTTAGTACCTTAAACCACAAGTATTTATAATAAAAGGCATGGTTAACTTTTTGAGTGCTTTGGGTAGCTTTAAATAATCTAAAAAACTGTTGAAAGTCCATTTTCATCAACACATACTCTTGTGGAGTAATGGGGCTGGTATTGGATTGTCCTGGCTTAAAAGAAATGTATTTTTTTTCAATTCCCATATTCATCAATAGCGTTCGTATTTATTATGATGTACCAAAACTTAACCCTATTGATGGATAAAAAATTGCACTTTTTCGCAAAAAAAAATCACTTCTAAGTTATGCGTCTGTTACTATAATGCGGTGCTTGTGCAACAAACCAGGCAAGCCTTCCAATGAAAATCTGGCTTTTTGAACCTGGTTATTGTCTGGATCTATAGCATAGTTGTGGGAAGTACTCAAATCGGCACGCTCGAGCTTGGTACGATCAAATACAGCACTCTGTAAATCGCAATGTTCAAATACAGCTTCATTAAAATTAGCTTCGGTAAAATCGGCTTCGCGCAGGCTGCAATGTACAAACCGGGTACCTTTCAACGAAAGTAAATAAAAAGATGTGAGGTTTAATTGGCAGGAATTGAAGTTCATTTCCAGCAAAAAATCATTGCAGTTGCTAAAGTCTGCTCCTATCATTTTGCAATGCACAAACTCTATTTCTTTGAAAGCAGTTTGCTTAAGAGCTACATTACTCAAATTGCAATGCTCAAACTTACACTCCAGAAAAGATGTTTTGGATAAATCACCCTTGGCAAAGTTGCAATTGATAAAAGTACAATTGTCGTACTCGGCTACTGGCAAGGGGGTATCTACATAGTCAATATTTTTGTAAACTTCACTCTCAATGATAATATCAGGCATTTTCCTTATAATTTTAATCCTCTCAACTAAACCTCTTTTTGAAGCGAAGGTATTATGAAATTTTGGCGAAAGCAAATTTTTAACTTGGGGTAAATACAAGATATGCAAAGTCTACTATATAACTATTTAAATAATTAATATAAATATTTTAATTCATTTAAATTCATCTAACACTTTGCTAACACCTAATGTTAGCCTTTACTGGTGTGTTTTACGATCATTGTAACAGAAAAACTAATAAAGGTAAAATTAACTATAAGGCTTAATACCTATAAAAACTATTCACAACAACCCTATAAAGTCCTCGAGAAATGAAAAAAGATGAACTGTTTTGGCAAAAATTGATGCAAGGTGATAAGAAAGTCGTAGAAGAAATTTTTCAATTAAATGTTCCCGTGTTATTTAAATATGGGCGTAGGTTTTCTGATGACGACCGTTTGATTGATGAATGCATTTTACACATTTTTCTTGATATTTGGAAAAACCGTCTAAACCTTAGAAATGAAGGTGAAATAAAGATTTTTTTGATGAAAAAACTTCGCAAAAAAATAGAGCAAAAGGCATCAAGTACTCAACTTAAGAGGGCGTAACTAATGCCCAAAATAGGGGCTATCTTACAATGAGGTCTTCTTTGAACATTGATTGTAAAATATCTTCATTCTTTTTTAATTTGATATGTACTACTCAAGCTGAGCAGACTCCCGGTATTCTGTAGGTGAAGTTTCGGTGGCTTTTTGGAAAGTTTTTTGAAAATTCTTCAACGAATTAAATCCTGCACTAAAACCTATATTGGTAATGGGCACATGATTTTTTGAAGGGTTAGCAAGTAATTCTTTGGCATAAGCCACTCGGTACCTGTCTATAAAGTCCTGAAAACTTTCTGAAAACTGTTGCTCTATCATTGCCACCAATACTTTTGGTGTTAATGATAATTGCTCCGCAAGTTTTGTGAGTGTAAGTTTACTATCTACATAAGGTTGTTCGTTGTCCATCATAGCCAGTAATTGATCTTTTAACGCCTCTGATTCCTGCGCTGATAACTCATCTCTTAAAACCTTATTTGGCTCTTTTTTTACCCTTACTGGAGAAGATTCTTCTCCCAACATAAGCCTAAACATATTGGGTTGAGCGTATGCTTTGTACGCAATCCAGTAAGTAAGTACGCTCAAAATAAAAAAAATAAATATGGGGTGTAAGAGAAACGCCCAAGTCTTGTAATGTAACAATACCAACTTGGTGTCTATAATGAGCAATAGTTGTACAAACGCAGTAGCCAATATCACCTTGAGCAACCAAGTGAGCCTGGTCATATAAGTGCCTGTGTAAGACTCAGTGACTCTTGCCTGATGTTGTTGTACTACCCGATAGCTCAGGTACATATATACCCATACGCTCAACAACTGTAATAAACCCCACAAACAAGCCTGCCGCTCTCCTACTACAAACACTGTAGCCAGCCAAGAGTTTTGCAAACTACTATAGAGCAGTACTCTTAGCAATAAAAGAAAGAAAAATGGCGCAAAATGCATAAGTAAGCGTGGAGAAAGTATAAACCGCTTCTGAGTAATATTATTTACATATCCATACATCAAAGGGCCCAACAAAAAAAACGACTCAAAAGAAACCTTCCCAAGCAAATATGGGGGTCGGGCGTTGGGCACTCCTGCCAAAGCCATAATTAACTGGCTGGCAAGCACTAATATAAACAAAGCAAGATAAGAATTACCTGACCTGTTTTGTTTAAGTGTAAATAGCATTACTGCTACCATAAAGCCTTGTACTGCCCCAAAAATAAGTAGAATTGTTTCAAACATTGTTTTTTATTACTCAATGACAGTTGCGTAATAACTGCCCGTTTTCTCTTTAATTTAATGGAAACAGACTTTTCCCGAAAACTGGACACTTATTTTGAACTCATTACTCAACTTATAATCTTTGCAACAAATTAATGATTTTTTTGAAGTTTCGAATGATTTTATGCCCCGTTTTTAAAGCTTGGAATAAATTTTACCCTCAGAGTTCATAAATGTAATTTTTTTATGCTCAGAACATAACCCAAGGTTTTATGTAATAAAATGGGTTAAACTGTTCAGTGTTTGAGCAAAGCAAGTTTAAACAATGCGATGTTTTGCATTCATGCAATATTACGCTCAATAGCCTTGTATTTTCAAATTGGGACTAAATAAATACCCTTGCTTCCTTTGGTATGCGGCCTTATACCAATACCCAATTACCCCTCCTATGATAGCTTTTGTTACTGGCTTGTTGCTCAATAAAAATACCCTGCTACCTTGTGGAATCAATAACTCCATTTTACTCTTAATTGTTGCCTTCTGTCTTAGTTTTGCCCCAATAACATTGGTTATCTTTGCAGTAGTAAAGGTTAAAAAACCACTGAATAAATACCCTTCTTTTTGTCGATGCCTTACTTTACACCAATTGCCCCAACGCTCTTCTACTACTTCGGTAGATTTTAAATATTTCAAAATGCCCACCTCTTCACTCTGCGGAATAATAGTGATACTTTCGGCACTGGTACTAGGTAGTTTACGTAAGATCAAGCCATGTTTGACATTGACCAAAGCCCGCAGAAGCACTCCTTGCATGTGGGTATCAAATATTTTTTCTACTGCTTGCTCATCGGGTGCTGGAGCTTGCATAATGGTACCTATGTTTAGGTAGCCTCCAAATACATACCCGCTCTTGTCTAAATACTTCACATGATACCACTTACCCATGATACCCTGGTGAGTTTCTAATACGTTGGTCTGTTTATGTACTTTTACTATAGCATTGTAGGGCAACAGCCATGCTTGTTGGTAATCTTCTTTGGGTAGTTTGCGTAAAGTTAAACCAGACCTGGCGCTCACTACTGCTGGCTTGTCTATGATGGCTGTTTTTTGATACAAACTATCTGTATCTGACGAATGTGTTGGCTCACTACCAGCGCAACTCAACAGACAAAAGCACAAGGTTGCCCAACTAACAAATGTTTTCATACCTGAATAAATATAATAGATAATATACCTACAAAATTTAAAAACACTTTTGTAATAAGAGCTTGTTTAAAATTAGCCGAAAAGGCTGAGCTCGCTAAAGCTCGGTTCACCTAATAGGTGCTTTACGCAAATTTTCCCCTCATATATTGTTAAATTTATCATCAATAAGTACCAAGGCAGAATTAAATATACCTAATGAGTAGGTGTAACAACCATATTATGAATGAGGTACCCTTAGCTAATTACTTGCTGTTACTTAGCTAGGCTATTCATTCAAAATTTAACGCATCTAAGAACAAAACTCATCGAAAATCACGCTAAATGCGAAAACTTAAACAAGCTCTAATAATAGCCTGAAGCTACAAATGAAACCTTGGATTTGTTGAGGCATTGGGGCAAAACATTATGAGGGGAGCGTAAAAAAGTACTCTACCCAGCTTTTTTTTAAAAGTACTGTCCTCGCCTCGGTTGTGTTTCTTCACCAATTGATAAATCCCGCCATTCGGGGGCGATCGGAACCCTAAAACAAGTCGTTTTTAGGCTTATGGGTGGGTTGATTTGTGAAGACACAAATCAGGGCGAAAAATAGTAGGGTAGAGTAGTAAAAAAGCTTGAATAATATGAGATTACTCGTACCTTCCTTTATACGATGTTTTTAAATATGTACTCCTATTACTAACACATCATCAGTTTGAGAATATACATCTTGCCACTCATTAAACTCTTGTTCTAGCATTTGGTGCTGCTCGGTTAGCGAATGTACACTTATAGAAAGCAAAAATTCTCTAAAGCGCTTACGCAAATACTTTCTACCTTTATCACCTCCAAACTGATCTTGATAACCATCTGAAAAAAGATAAAAAGTTGTCTCTGGCTCAAACTTAAAGTTGTTACAATCATATTGTTTGGCTACCTTATACTGGGTACTACCTACTGGAAACTTAGAGCCTTTGATCTCAGTTATCTTACCCTTGCAAACCATCCATAGCGGCAATTTGGCCCCAGCAAAACAAGCTTCTCGTGTTACCTCATCAATAATCAATACCGCCATATCCATTCCATCATTCACTTGATCATTTTGCCCTCTTTGGTGAAGGTTAGCAATGACCTTTCTGTCCATCTCGTATAGTATTTCATCAGGTTTAACTCTTTGCTTTTCATTTACCACCTCATCAAGCAAGGCATTGCCCAACATTGTCATAAATGCCCCTGGAATGCCGTGCCCAGTACAATCAGCTACTACTACTAGCTTTTTGGGGTTACTGTCAAGGGTAGACTGAATGGTAGTATGCCAAAAAAAATCGCCCGAAACACCATCTCTTGGCTTAAAAAAAACAAAACCTTGTCTAAACAAGTCAATCAAACCTTGAGGACTACCCAACATTGCTTTCTGAATCCTTTCAGCATACCTTATACTTTGAGTAATATCTTTAAATGCATCTGATAATAGCTCTGACTTAATCTCAATTTCTTCCTTGGTTATATGTAATTTCTCGTAGGCTGTATCAAGCTCTTTTTTTACCAATAAATCTTGATCTACTTTTATTTTTGATAAAACAAAAACAATAGAAAAAATCATTATGATGTTAATAATGATTAGATTTCGAGAAACTGCTGGAGTAAAGATATTGGGTTTAAACCCAACAATGTAAGGCTCTAGCCAAATAGAAAGTAAAGTTAGAAAGATAAAAAAAAGAAGCCAACCATATACATTCTTGCCCTCAAACAAAGCAATGGTGCCAATCAAAGACAAGACAGCCCAAAGCATTACTATGCCTGAAGAAATAAACCCTCCCAGCAGCCATTGTAGAGTAAAAGGTAATAATAAGCTAATGGTAATTTGAAAAAAGCGAGGAACTTGGAGTTGCTTTGACTGATGCAGAAACAAT
Source organism: Microscilla marina ATCC 23134 (assembly GCF_000169175.1). NCBI lineage: Bacteria > Pseudomonadati > Bacteroidota > Cytophagia > Cytophagales > Microscillaceae > Microscilla > Microscilla marina. The sequence goes on along the minus strand of NZ_AAWS01000005.1, from coordinate 104,195 downwards.
AAGTTAAACAAGGATAATAACACATAAGCATAAGGGATAATCATTGCTTGATATAAGCTAAAAAAAGCTAACAAACTCCCCCACATCAACCCACCTATTGACATGAAAATAGCTAGTAATACCAGCATTTTTTTTGAATTAACTTCTTCAGAAGAATCTTCAGAGGTTACACCAATATGGTCAATAAAATCTAATGTTATTTTATATAAACGCTTTTTCATAAACTTAAACTCTTTTAGGCAAGCGTTCACCAAGATGAAGGTAGTCTAAAGGACTTGTTTAAAACTTATCCATTATTATTCTTTCTTTTAAGATTAGCAGGTAAATACACCTAAACCATACCATTTTACCTCCGGTGACAATATATTTTTTAAAACAGGTTTGTCCACTCTAAAAATGAAAAAGGCTTGAACAACGAGTAGTCATTCAAGCCTTTTATCAATAAAGATTAACTTTTACTTCCATCTACCGACTTTATAAACCATTAAAAATCAATGCATTATAAAATAGGTAAGTTGCTTGTAGAGCAGCGTCAAACTTGAAGCTTATTGCTAAAAGCTTGAAGCTGTAGAAGCTATCGATTACGACCATACTGTTCGTGGCTAGACACCCAGTCTGAAGAAGAAATAGCTGATGCCAGTGAGATTTCTCCGGCAAGCACTGCTCCGGCAACAATTTCAGCAAACTTGTTTACCTTGCCTTTGCCATAACAATCCAGTAATTCTAAGCATTCTTTTTGGGTAGCAAGTCCAGTTCCTCCACCATAAGTAGCGACAATCAATGACGGAATGGTAATAGAAATGTACAAGTCTCCTTCAGCGGTTACTTCACTATAAATAATTCCTGCTGAAGACTCTGACACATTTGCCACGTCTTGTCCGGTAGCAATAAACATTGCCGTAATCGCATTTGCCGAATGCAAACCATTGTTATTAGCTCCCGAAAGGATTGCTCCTATATTTGCCACTTGCCCGTGATAAGCCAATTGCTCAGGCTCTACCCTCATTCGTTGAATCAATACATCACGTTTTACCACACACTCGGCTACTACACGTTTTCCACGGGTGCGCATTACATTAATTTGCGAAGCTTTCTTATCGGTAGCAAAATTCGACTCAAGGAAAAACTTCTCTATTTTATTGTCTTTATAGTTGTCCAATATCCAACTACAGGCGGCAAAAGTAGCTCTGCCTACCATATTTTGTCCTGCGGCATCACCAGTAAAGTAATTAAAGCGTAAAAAAGCAAACTTGTTAGACAGGTAATGGTCAATATCTTGGAGCTTTGCCACACTTGAGGTAGTTTCGGCATGGTAAGCAATCGTTTTTTCGTGGGCGTGTACCCATTTCACAAAATCTCTGGCGCCACGGGCATCTTCAAATATAAATACCGGGGCACGTTGCATAGCGTCTCCAATAATAGTACACTTTACCCCTCCACTCATATTAATTACGCTCATTCCACGGTTATAAGAAGCTACCAGTGTACCTTCTGCAGTAGCCAAGGGAATCAAAAATTCACCTTTAGCGTGTTCACCGTTTACTTTCAAAGGACCTGCAAATCCTAATGGTACTTGTGCCACTCCAGCAAAATGTTCGCAATTGCCCGCTAACATATGGGGGTCAAATGAGTAATTTTTGGTATGGTTTAGTTTTTTTGAGGTATACTTTTCTATAAACTCCTGACGGGTTTTGATGGCCTTTTCGCTGTAGTCGTCCAAATCATCGCGTGGAATTTTTACAGTATCACCATTGTCTTTGTTTGATATAGCATCGTCTACCTGCAAATCAAGGTTACCAAAAGGGGCCACGGCAAACGACACCTCAATACTATGTTTGCCTTCTGGCAATTCGTTGATAGCTGCTACAACCCTAAATGTTTTACGAAGTGGAAATTCTATGGGGCGTTCTTCTGAAATATCTTTGGGAGCCAACGGTTTACCGTCTCCAAGATCAACCTTAATTTTAGTTAATGGAACTTCTTCTCCTGATATTTTTACGCCTGTGATTTGTGTAAGCGTAGCGTCGCTCAATCGGTTTTTAATTGCAAATGATACCCCACCCTCAGCGTTTTCGAGGCTACCATGGGTATAAAGCTGTTTTAATAAAAGACTTGGAACTAGAGTCATAGGATTTAATTCGTCAATTTAGTAAAACTACAAAAATAACCTAATCCATAGGGCCTGGTCTCTGATTGTTGTACTTCTTCAAAAAACCAAGGCTACACTGTGCCAAGTTTATAAATCCTCCGAATCAAGTTCGGAGGGCTCTTCGAAGCTAATAGTTCCATAGCCAAGGCTACGCAAATATTTTTTTCATCGTGCAATCAGAGATTCCGCAAAACGGAACAAACAAATACTGCCCTTTTTTAGAAAATTTTATTTTTTTCGTTTTACTTATTATTTAATAGGTTAAATATTTATAAAACTAAAAAACTATCTAGTTTTTATTGTATTATCAGAAATATAATATATAAGTTATTCATAATCAAGGGGTAATAATTGTAAAAAACATAGCCAATAAAGTACAATGGCGATATGGCAAATATATATTACTCTAGATTTAATTCATTTTTTCTTCTTTGATTACCTGGTCAATCAACCCCTCAAGTGTTCCCTGTGAAAAGCCATATTTTTCGGCAAACCTCAGGCAAATTGTATATTCATCATCGTGAATCTGTGCATCAATGACCATCATACGCACCAAGTCTTTCAACTGGTGTAGACGTTGTTCATTGGTTTCAGGAATCACCATGTCAAGGTTTTTATAATTATCAATCACTGGTGAAACATCTTCAAGACTTAATCCTAGCTTTCTGGTTATTTCGGTTAAAAATATTTTTTCTTCGATTTCCAACTTATCATCAGCCATTGCCAACAAGTATAGATTTTGAAAGTGTGCCAAACTCTTCTCCTTTTGACTCATAATAGAATAGGTATTTTTTTAAATTTATTAGTGGAAGCATTAATAATAATTGGGTTAATTTATCAAAAAACTTATTATTTATACCAATATATCATAAAAAATCCCACAATTAACTTCTTTTTATTCTTGCAACCCGAATATCTACCCATTTTAACCCATCATCGGTAACTCCCTCTGATGTTTCATGATTTTTTGGCATAATTTTCACAAATAACATAGTTGATGTTTAAACTTAGAAAAAAAATACATAGTGAAGACTTTCTGGCAAAGTACCCTGCCAGCTTCAAGAGCGCCTATGCTATATTTGTAGTAGTCATGAGCGTCGGGAGTCTTGTATGGGGTGTATTTTGCATCATACTTGGGTTGCACAAGATATCCATACTTCCATTTGGTTACCTGGCATTCAGCCTATTAGGTCTTATTGTCTTTTTCAGTGGCAAAGGGTTTGCCTTCATTCGATTCTTTCAGGTACTGTTTAGTCTTACCTTTCCTTATGCGTTACAATGGTTGCTGGGGGGGTACACAGCAAGTGGTATGGTAAGCCTCTGGAGCTTTCTTACACTCATTGTGCTCATTACTTTTTATGAGGCGCGTTACAATATTCTTTGGCTTCCGTTATTTATTACTTGTATGGTGGTAGGCATTGGGCTCGACCACTACTATCCCCAACCTGTGCCTTCCATGCTCAATAAACCACATATCCATAAAATGCTACTTATTGCCAATGCAAGTTTGGTAGGTAGTATGCTATTTTTTATTGGGCGTCATTTTATTTCTCTTAACCGCCAGCACAAAAAAATTAATGAAACCCTCGAATATCAAAAAGGAGAGCTTTTGCAAAAGCATGAAGAAATATTGGCCTATAATGAAGAAATTAACCAGCAAAACGAAGAAATTTTAGCCATTAATGATGAACTGGGACGGCAAAAGGAAGAGATGGCAGCTAAAAACAAGGAAATAGCCCTAAAAAATGAGGCTATGACCACAATCAATGAGGCTCTTGAACAACAAAGATCAGAACTTAGAAAAAAAACCAACAATGTGCGTTCAAGTATCAACTATGCCAAAAGAATACAGAGGGCTATATTGCCACGTTTGAGCTGGATTCAAGAACACTTCCCAGAATCTTTTGTGTTCTTCAAACCACGCGATATTGTCAGTGGCGACTTTTACTGGTTTTCGGTAGTAAGGCTAGAAGAAAACCTGGAAATCACTACTAGTTTTCGCCCTCCACCCCTCCCCGAAAAAATAATAATCTCGGCAATAGACTGTACTGGTCATGGGGTACCTGGCGCTTTTATGAGTATGGTAGGCAATCAACTGTTACACGAAATAGTCAACACCAATCAGATCATATCACCTGAAGAAATATTGCGTGAATTGCATCTTAAAATTCGGTTTTCGCTAAATCAGGAGGAAAACGAGAATAACGATGGTATGGATATGAGTTTGTGTGTAATAGATAAGCAAGCACGCACGCTTGAATTTGCTGGTGCTAAAAACCCTTTAATTTATATACAAGGCGACAAACTGATAGAAGTTAAAGGTGATAAAATGCCCATTGGTGGTAAAAAAAGATCGCGTGATAACAAACCCAAAGCCCGTACCTACACCAAACATGTGGTAAAACTAAACGAGCCTACCTGGTTTTATATTTTTACCGATGGTTTTCAAGACCAATTTGGCGGTAAACATGATCGCAAGTTTATGAAAAAGCGTTTTAAAGAGCTTTTACTAAAAATCAAAGACCGTCCACCCAATGTCCAAAAAAACATGTTATCACAAACGATTGGTGGTTGGATGGATGGCAGACATCAAATTGACGATATGTTGATTATGGGTTTTAAAATAGATGATCATATATTACCAAGGCAAGCCACCTAAAAAATATCTGTGCATTCTTATCATTTCTACTATATTTGTGACTTGTGATAGGTATGTTTTGCAAACTTCGCAGATACTTTATGCTCAAAAATATTGGTGTATTAGCAACCCTTTGCTTGCCTTAAAACCTTAAATATATGGATGAAAACAAAAAAATAGGAACCTACGAAGACGAATCTCTAGGTATTAAATTTACTATCGAGGAACGAGGTAATCAAAGATTTGTAGTACTCGAAGAACAGGATTTTAATACCATATTCTCCAAAGTATACGATTTGCAGGAGCAAGTGATAAAAAACCTTAAGCAGCAAGCGCTCATTAGAAATATACTTGATAATTAGTTCACTATCAGTGCTTAAAACAAAAAGACCTGAGTTGCAATCAACTCAGGTCTTTTTGTTTAGGTAAATATATAGCTAGTTTTTTTCGTCTATCAACATAAAACCTACCCCATGTACATTTTCTATCTTTACATTAGAGTCTTTCTTAAGATATTTTCTTAGCTTGGTAATGAATACGTCGAAACTTCTGCCATGAAAATAATCATTCTCACCCCAAATACTGACCAAGGCTTCTTCTCTTTTTAAAATTCGGTTTTTATACAAATATAACAAACGCAAAATCTCGCTCTCACGTTTGGTTATCCGTCGTACGTCGTCGTCTATGCTCAGTGCGTGGTTGGCATAGTCAAATGTATATTTACCTATTTTGAATTTAGTTTCGTCATTTTTTTGAGCCATTGGATCACCTTGAGTCCTTTTCAGTACGGCATGAATGCGCAATACCAACTCCTCTTCGTCAAACGGCTTGGTGATGTAATCATCTGCTCCTATAGTAAAACCATTAATCTTGTCTTCTTTGAGCGATTTTGCAGTAAGAAAAAGTATAGGTACTGCCTGGTTTTTCTCTTTGATTTGTTTTGCCAGCGTAAAACCATCTTTCTTGGGCATCATTACATCAAGCAGGCATATATCATAAGTTCCTGCTTCGAAAGCCTCAAATCCAGCTTCCCCGTCCCGACACAGGTGTACATCAAAGTTTTCCATCTCCAGGTAATCTTGTAATAGATTACCCAGATTTAAGTCGTCTTCAACAAGTAATACTCTAATTTTATCTTTTGTTTGCATTCGTCGCCAAATTGGGTTTGGTCATCAATTATTTATGCAGTGTATGGCAAGAATATTTCAAAACAGCTTCCTTTGCCCAACTCACTTTTTAGTTCTATATGTCCTTTGTGTGCATCTATCATCATTTTTACATAGGCAAGTCCCAGTCCAAAACCTTTCACATCGTGAATGTTTCCGGTAGAAACCCGGTAAAACTTATCAAAGATATGTTTTTGCATTTCTTTACTCATGCCAATGCCATTGTCGGTTACCGAAATTACAACCCCATCATCCAAATCTTTGGTTTCCACAATTATTTCGGGCGTATCAGAGGTGTATTTATTGGCATTGTCCAGCAAGTTAGAAATAACATTGGTAATATGTACTACATCTGCCATCACTGTATGACGCATAGCGTTTAGGTAATACTGCACTTTACCTCCTTTTTCTCTTACTTGCAAATCAATGGTAGCTATAGCATCCAACACCAATGTATGAATATCGGCTTGTACTTTATTTAGGGTATATTCGCCTTTTTCTACTTTGGCTATACGCAACACTTGCTCTACCTGATCTTGCAATTTTTTGTTTTCCTCGTGAATTACACTTGAATAGTGCACAATTTTTTCCCGGTTATCTAAGATTTTTTCTTTGCGCAACATATTACTAGCCAACGAAACGGTAGCAATGGGAGTTTTTAGTTCGTGGGTCATGTTGTTGATAAAATCTGTCGTCATTTCCGACATTTTTTTCTGACGTAACACAGTTCTCACGGTCAAAATAAATCCTCCAGAAGTAAAGGCAATCATAATGACCGATACTATCACAATCCACCCCATGTGCGACCACACATAGCCCATCATATCAGGTAAAAAGATCCTGATTTCGGCCTTTGCCGTTCGATCTTTTGCTCTTTTTTCACGTTCAAGTACTCCCTCCAGGCAAATTCGCTGAGATATTTGCTGGCTATGGCAGGTAGAGTTAAAGTAACGATTTCTCTTATCTACCAACTTAAAACTATAGGGTAAGTCTACGTGTTGGTACTCAAACTTATTTTTGATCAAACTATCTAAAATGGAATGATCTCTGGAATCTATTTTTACAGAAAGTTCTCTTCCGTTATTTTCTTTTACTTTTTTGGCGAGCCTGGCTCTCAACAATGAATCTTTGAACACTCCATAAGAAATGTGAGTTGAGGCGGTTGCCAAGCGATGTTTCAGTTGTTGTTCGCGTAGTTTTGCGGTATGAAAAATCCAGTTTATTTGAATTGCAATCAACCCAAGTAATGATAAGGCAGAAATACCTATAATTATAAATATTTTAGATCGCTTCTTTTTCATCATATTCAAATTTACGAAAAATAGCTACTGGCTTATACCTGTCAAAATCCTTTAACAAGTCTTTAACAAGACTAAACGGTAGTTGGTCGTGGTAAACTATTCTTTCGTCTAAAATACTTTTTTTCTCAGCACTTGCCTTTTAAAGAGACAAGTCCTAAAAAAGCTGCAAACCCACCTGCCCTCTCAGTTACTTGAGACAATTTGAGCTTAAATATACCCCCAATCGTTAAGAAAAACTACGGTATGAAATTAGCGGGAATTTTTGCTTTTATTATTTTGTTTATCAACTTGCTTATTACCTTCATTCGCTGTGTACCTGCATCCCTCAACCCAATACCTAATCACTATTTTTATTTTATATTTTCAAAAAAATCAATGAAATACCTTTTTGCAAAAACACTCTTTTTTACGCTCTTATGTAGTGTATCGCTTACTGCTCAGGACAGTAGTACACCTCAGGTATATACTTCTATGAAAGAAGCCTTGAAAAATCCTGAAAAAGTAATTAAACTTGATTTGCGAAAGCAAAAACTAAGGAAGTTCCCAAAAAACATTATCAAATGTAAAAATATAGAAGAGTTAAACCTAAGCGATAACTTCATTGACAGCTTGCCCAAAGAAATAAGCAAACTCACCAAATTAAAAAAACTACACCTAAGCAATAACCGCCTGGTTCATATAAGTTTTGAAATAAACCTGCTTGACAAATTGATATTTTTAAATTTAGGTAAAAATCACTTACGAAAGTTCCCCATAGGTTTGTGCAATATGACCAAACTGGAAGAGCTGTACCTATGGGAAAATTATTTCAAAACAATTCCTACCTCTATCAGAAGCATGCGCGGTATACGCTACATAGACCTGTCAAAAAATCCTATCCCATACCGTAAAACCTTTATTATCCAAAAATACTTGCCCAAGGCTGAAATTAACTTTTGGTAACTGGTGGGGTGGCATCAAGACTAAAACCCAGTTTATGCATGAATTTAATTACATTGTCTATGGCTTCGCGTCCTTCGGGTACTGTTTGCCAAAACAGGTGCCACCAATGCATTAAACCTTCCCACACTTGAAAATCCACGTGTACTTGGTCACGCTCAGCGTGTTCTACCAGGCGGCGGGCATCATCATACAGTACCTCGTCGGTACTTACCTGAACAAGCATAGGGTTCAATCCGGTCAGGTCGCCATACATAGGCGATACTAACGGGTTGATAATGGCTTGTTTGCCCGCATATAAACGTCCCCATTTTTTCATCAAAGGAATATCAGTCAAGGGATCTTTATAAATATTGCGCTGTACCGAATCACCCGTAATGGCAAGGTCAGTCCAGGGAGACAAACATATAGTGCCACTTGGCAAAGCAACCCCTTTGTCTCTTAACTTTAACTGTGTAGTGATGGCCAACCCCCCTCCAGCAGAGTCTCCTCCTATTAAAATATTTTCGGCAGCATAACCTTCGTCAAGTAGCCACTCATAGGCTGCCACTGCATCATTGAGAGCGGCTGGATAAGCACTTTCAGGAATACGACGATAAGACGCCAGTAAACAACGAATACCAGATTTTTTTGCTATGTGTCCTACCATAGAACGGTGGGTATCGGTAGAACCAAGGGCATAACCTCCCCCATGAAGATATAACAATACTTTATCAGGGTGAGCATTGTCAGGGATTAACCACTCGGCCTCACGTTTGTTTATTTTGGCACGCTTCAGGTTTACCCCTAAAGGTATAAACATACCCAAAGTACCCAATTGAAGTAATCCACGCAATTGATTAATACCTACACTGCTAAGTTTGAAAAGCCATCCCACATTGTTTAAAGACATTCGCAAGACATCGTGTTGAATAGAAGCCATAGTTATATTATTAAGTTAAATCAGTTTTTAACAGGAAATATTTTCTATTTTTTTCTTTTTGCACTACATACAACAATGTAGCATAGCACAAGGCGTTAAAGCCATTTATACTTTGAGGGAAAAGCAACAAATATAGGGAATAGGGCAAAGCTTAAGGGGGCTTAGGCTTATTTATTTTTTCAACCAGGTTTTAAGGTCTATATATTTTCTGGTGCGGGTATCCAACACCAATACACGGTTGTGTTTTGGAAAAACCTTGAAAGGTAACCTAGGGTAAGAATGGTGTTTTTTGATGATCACCTCTCCAGTAAAGAAGCAAGCATCAGCACAAGTACTGGTTTTCTGAAGTTGGTAGCTACAGTCTTGCTGGTATTTTTTGCTAATGAGTGGTAATAAGGTTTTTTGAATAATTTGTTCGGCTGCTATGAAATGATTGTTTGAATGTACTTTCTTATCAGTAGAGAGGTGAAGTTTAGGAAAGGTTGCCATAATGGATAGGTTGGCTACTGCCACAATACCTATCACTAAAAACAAGCGTTTATTTTTACGTAGATTTTTAGCTAACAACATTCTATATCAATTTTATTATTCACTGTTAATGTAACTTACCTCCTTTTGCATTGGTATATCAACGCAAAAAGAATATCACAAACCATCAACCCAATAATTGTTGATAGTTTTCAGCGCTTTAAAACCCTCCATGGGATTTGTATAACGTATTACAGGCTATCTCAATTGTTTTTACGAAAACTGACAGAAAAAGGATGAGTTATACGAAAAAACTGATTTTTTTTGAGGTAATATTTTACCCTTTTAGCACATAAAAAAGGTTCGCATCAGTGGTTTATAACTGATACGAACCTTTTATCCTTATTAAAGAGTTGGCCTCTTAAGGTTTTCTGAAACTAACGCTTTTCAATGCATCTTCGCGATAGTCTACATTATGAAAAGATTTACCTACACTCTCAAAAGAGTTAATGTAGTTTCCAAACGAACTAAGATCAAAGTCATCTTCGAAATGTTCGTTTTTTTTCAATGATAATTTTTTAGTAATGCCCTTAATATTTTCAAGATTCTTCATCTTATCTAAATTTTTCAATGAATCAGTTCACCAATACTCTACCCTATTCGTATTTAGCAAAAAAAAGTTTCGCTATACGTTTATAAGACAGATCATTTTTTTATCGCATAGTAGCCAATTGGATATTATACGGTTTACTTAGTCTTTTTTTTATAGTTTTGCTGTATTTCTGTAGGATTTTCCTTAGGTAGTTTTTGTACATAGGTTATTTCAGGCTTGTCAAACTCTGCCGGGTGCTTGAGCAGATTTTTGGTCACTCCCTCAGACTTAAATAATTGCCTGCGGGTTTGACGGATCAACCACCACCCAAACAAAATACAACTGCCTACAACAATCCAAACCATTGCCTATGCCAATACTTGTCCTATTACACTTTCGAAAAATTTACGCCCATCAGTATTGCCCAACAAGTTGTCAGAAGCACGTTCAGGGTGAGGCATCATGCCAAATACATTGCGCCCCTCATTGCATATTCCAGCAATATTTTCCAGAGAGCCATTGGGATTGGCAACCTCGTTGATATTACCAGCCTGGTCGCAATAACGGAACAACACCTGGTTGTTGTCGTTGAGTTGTTTTAAAATTTCGGGCGAAGCATGGTAACGTCCTTCTCCGTGGGCTATAGGAATTTTGTAAGCTTGGTCTGCGTTCAGCTGACGGGTAAACAAGGTGTCAGTTGTTTGAGGCTTAAGGTAAATATTTTTACAAACATATTTTTGGTTGTTGTTTTGCAACAAGGCACCGGGCAACAAATCAGCTTCGGTCAACACCTGAAATCCATTGCATATTCCCATTACATTTCCGCCATTTTGAGCGTGAGCAATTACACTCTCCATAATAGGCGAAAAACGGGCAATGGCTCCAGCCCGCAAATAATCACCGTAAGCAAACCCACCTGGAACTACTAAAAAATCACACCCCTGTAAATCATGGTCTTTGTGCCACAGCTTTACTACATCTTGTTGCATGAGCTTGCCTAACACATATACCATGTCATCGTCACAATTGGACCCTGGAAAACAATAACACCAAATTTCATGTCTGCTAATTGTTAATAAAAATTGATATAAAACGAGATTTAATCGTGTAAAACTACTGGCTATCCATCAAATTTCCTAATGCAAGTAGTACAAACGACATTTTGGTTTTATAATTGGTATAATGATAAATAATTTCAATATTTACAGTCTCGATTTTTAGGAGTTGTTCACATAACTTAAATACTAATTTCTTATGATACAATCAATGACCGGATTCGGATCGGCTACGCACGAAAATGATAAACTCACTGTTTATGCAGAGATTAAAACTCTCAACTCCAAGTATTTAGATGTGAACGTAAGAATGCCCCGCATGATGTCTGCCGAAAAAGAGTTGATTTTAAGGGAACTTATCAAAAATCAATTGAGGCGAGGAAAAACGAGTGTTTTGCTTGAGTTTCAATTCAAGGATACCTCTGTTCAAGGTACTAAAATCAACCCACAACTGGCCAAGGGTTATTACAACGAAATGCTGACCCTGGCGGGAGAACTGGATGCACCTAAGCAAGATATTTTCAGAATGACCATGATGATGCCTGATGTACAAATGCAAAATATGAAAGACGACCTACAGGACGATGACTGGAAGGTAATCAAAACAGTGTTTGAGCAGGCCATAGAAAAATGCCAAAACTTTAGACGTAGTGAAGGTGAAACATTACTGGCAAGTTTTCACAACAACATAAGTATTATCAAAGAAAAGCTTGAGCTAGTCAAAGAACAAGACCCCAAGCGTGTAATAGCAATTAAAGAACGCATAGCACAACACATGGAGGAGATCAATAACAACGACAACTTTGACAAAAACCGTTTTGAGCAAGAAATGGTGTACTACATAGAAAAGCTGGATATTTCGGAAGAAAAAGTACGCTTACAAAGTCACCTGGATTATTTGGAAGAAACCTTGAAATCGGCTCAGGCAAATGGCAAAAAACTCAACTTTATTGCCCAGGAAATAGGCCGCGAAATCAATACTATAGGCTCTAAAGCAAATGATGCTGTGATACAGCGTTATGTAGTAGAAATGAAAGAAGAGCTGGAAAAAATCAAAGAACAGGTATTAAATGTTCTTTAATAAAATAGCAGTAGTAAACTGTTAGCTTCAAATTCTATAGATGCTATAAATTTAAACAGACACTTGGCTTGTAGCTAATGCTATCAATTGCCTAAAGATTAATCAACTAAAAAACACACTTACACATCAAATGGTATTATTAGACAATTTGCTACCTATTCTCGACCTAAGTACAGGCGCAATGGTCGTTAAGTCAATAATTGCGCTTTATTTTGCTATTTTGTTTTTACAGTCAGGCATCGATAAGGTAGTTAACTGGCAAGGAAACCTGTCTTGGTTGACTGGCTATTTTTCCAAAACATTTTTAAAAGATCGGGTTCCTGCAATGTTAGGAGTAATTGCTGTAACAGAGGTGGTTGCCGGGGCTTTTTCGGCCATTGGAATAGTAGAGTTATTATTGATAGATGGTTACTCGTTTGCTTTGTATGGGGCGGCATTGTCTACCCTTAACTTTGTTATGTTATTTTTTGGTCAACGTATTGCCCAAGACTATGATGCAGCCGCAGCTATGACCAACTATTTTACCATTGGAGTAATTGCAATGATAATTTTGGGAGTTCCTTTATAGCAAAGGCATTTTTTTAGATTACTCATAATAAAACCCGAAGCGAAATATTTCGCTTCGGGTTTTATTATATATAGTAGATAAAAGTCATTTGTATTACTCAAAAAACTAGTCCACACAACCGTCGAAAAACGCCAGAAGAGGTTCTTGAGGTCGTGGTGTTGGATACACACAAGCCTAAATCTGTGTGGAAAAGTTTAGGTATAATTTGAGTTAGTGTTGTAACGCGATTATGTTATATTTTGTTCTAAAAAAATCAAAGTTTCCAACCTCCGGCTATTTCTATATTTACTCCTGTAAGGTAATGTCCTTTGGGCGACAACAACATGTCGAGTACATGGGTAAACTCGTCAAAAGTAGCCACCCTGCCTTTAGGTATTTCATGTACCGGTTTACTATCGCTGTTTTCGAGCACCCCTGGCGACAACATATTGATATTGACCCCTTGTTTACTTAATTCACCTGCCAAAGATTTGGTCAGGGTTAATAAGCCATTTTTGGCTATATAATAAGGAGTTACCTCGGGCTTGGCAGTAGATTGTCCCAACGATGCATACCCTATATTTATAATATGCTTGGTACGCCTAGCTACTGTTTTTTGCATCAGGGGCAACGCATAATGTATACAATAAAAAGCACTGTGCAAGTTAGAGTCAAACATCGCGTGCCACTCATTGACGGTAATATCAATGATATTTTTTTTGATATAATTACCCACGTTATTTACCAGCAAATCGAGGCGCCCCCAAGTAGACTCTATTTGCCAAAACATGGCTTCTACTGAAGTGGGGTTGGTTACATCTGCTTGTTGCACCATAGCAATGCCTCCCTGTTGGGTAATTTGCTGCTGAAATTCTTTGGCTTGGGTTTTACTTCTATTATAATGAATGACGACGGCATAGCCTGAGTCAACCAAATGGGTTGCTATTGCTTTACCCAAACCTTTGGCGCTTCCGGTGATCAATGCTACCTGTTTATCCATAAGGGAAATCTATTGAGGGTTTGCAAACTTTATCACTTCTTCTATCAACAATTTGGTTGGATGGTTCAAATCCATTTGCAAGGCTTCTTCGGGCAATACCCATACATAGCTTTGTGCCTCTTCATTGAGTACTACATCGTTGGGGGAATTGCTGGTTTGGCAACGGTAATTTAAAAAAATAAAATGCTTGGGTTTATAAAACTCCTCAGAAAAAATAACATCCTGAGCCAGCATAAATTCAATATCAAAAATATCGAGATTCGTTTCTTCTTTAACCTCCCTGATAAGCGCCTGCTTGCTGGCTTCGCCTACTTCTATCTTTCCGCCTGGCAATCCATACTTGTGGTTCCATTTATGGGTTTTGATAAGTAACAATTGATTATCTTGATTAAAGATAGTAGCTCCTACTGTAGTGATAGGGTATGTCTGTTCTGACATTTGTCTGATGTTGTTTTTTTTTGAAACTTGTTTGAACAAAACTACAAAACTCACCTACTCCGCCAAACCTAATGACTGATGCACTTCTTCAAAAGTCTCACCCTATAAGGGATGATCATAGCCAGGGCTATGTTACTATTTGTTTTATCGTTCACCAATCAAGTATTTTGTTTACCTGGAGCACATTAGCTTTTATGTTTTACTAAGGTCATCGCCTAAGGAATTGTTCAAAAATAAATTTACACTCTGAGAGGTGATTTTTCGCCTTGATACTTCGTTATTTTTTTTGCCCGTAGCGCTGCTATGGGCGCAAAAAATAGCCTCTTCTCAAAACAAAACCTCTACCTCAAGAATGGTAATTTAATTTCTCACCATTCCTAAGCTAAAAAAGCATTTTTAACTACGAAAACGATCATTTGTACAAGCTATAATGTTTAACTGTATTATTTTATCTAAAATCTTCGAACGAGAGGGTACTAATGTAGTATCTACCTGCATCGCTCAACAAATCACGGTGCATGCGCCACTTGTCGTTGAAGAAAGAAATTCCAACCTGAGTATCTAACAGAAATGTTCCTAAAATGTTTAGCACCCCTTTGCGGGAAAACACACTTTCGGTGTACAAGATACGGGCACCTTCCCCTTTTACATTCAATGCTTTAGCAAAATACTGGGTAATGGCATGGTCTTTACGAGCTGCTTTAGGGCCTGACACCAGCACCATTAACTGCTTTTTTTCCTGGTTGTCTAAGGTAGAATAAAACTCTTTGGTAAATGTATGGGCGACATCTATTTGAGCAGCAATGGCAGCCAACACATTGCGTTGAATTAAAGGTTGGCTCTTTTTCAGAAACTCTTGTAGCTCGCTATGAATCAGTTTATTGGTACGCAAACATTTATCGGCCAATGCCAAACCCAGATCTATTTGGGTAAACTGATCTTGTAGTTGCTGTGTATTGACAAATGAGCGTTTTTTAAGGGTTTTGCGGGCGGCAGTCATCAACCCCATAAAATCTTTGAGTTCTTGTAGTTTTCCTGTCGAAAGTATTCCTTCTTTTTCAAGCCCCAATATTACATATAAAGCAAGCGGAACATGTGAGACAGTTTTGAGTTCGGTATACAACGCAGGGGTGATATTTTCCCAACGAGGTTTGGCTCCTTTACGTACAAACAATAAGCCTCCATTTACAAACGCAATGACTGGGGCATGTTGCTCTATTAGTTTTTGGCGGGTTTTGGCATAAGATTTTCGAAAAAAACTATTCATTTTGGTAAAAGGATCTTTACCTTCTGTTATTTTTCCATGCTGGGCTTGAACCCCAAAAGCACACAGGCAAGTAAGCACACTTGTCAGAAAAAATTGTTTAGATAAATAATGAGTAGTTTTTTGAGAGCTATGCATTGTTCGTATAAAGTGAAATATTTAAAAAATATGGTTTTCAGTACATTAGAACGGCAAGCAATATAATGATTTAACCCGAAATAAAACAACCACCTTTATAAAGCCCTCGTTATTTGCTATAAATATGATTTTGAGTAGGTTTGTAGTTAGTATTCAAAAAAACTATATTGGTATTTAGCTAATAATCATAAAGGTAAAGGTTGATGAAGGAATGTATCAAAATCAAACATGTATTTTTAACTTGTCCCCTCCTTGTGTTGGGCTTACAACTTTTAACGACATAAAAAAAAGACTTGCCATAGCTTTGGCTATGCTACTGTCGTGCAAACTGACTCAATATCTACAGGATATAATCTTGCTGCGCCTGTCGGAAAAGTAACTGCTTAAATCTATAGAAGTTTATTTTTTACCATTCCTAAAATAACAATTCAAGGTATTTCGACAAGCAGACATCTACTCTAGCACTGGTTGCCAAAACACCCTCATTTACATTGTTTTTAAAACTATGTTACATAATAAACTATCATATCCGACGATTGCTTTTTTGTTTTTATGGGTAATGAATGCTACTCAGGCACACGCCCAAACCAAAAACTATCGTTTTCAGGCTTTTTATATTCTCAATTTTACTAAGTATATCGAATGGCCCAAGCAAGACAATGATCGCTTTGTAGTAGGTGTTTTGGGTAGTCAATATACTAGTCGCACCATTTCGCGCACGCTCTCGGGTCGCAAAATAGCTTCTAACGGTAGCACCATCGTAGTAAAAAGGTTTCCCTCTATTTCTCAAATCAAAGATTGTGATATTTTGTTTGTGAGTGCCAACAGCACCAACAACATTCGTCGAGTGATCAGAAAAACCACCGGACACTCTACCCTCATTGTCACCGAAAAGGAAGGTTTTATAGGCAAGGGAAGCTGCATCAATTTTGTGGTAAAAAACCGTAAAATGCGCTACGAAATTAACCCTCCTCAAATCAACCACTTTGGTTTGACAGTGAAAAACGACAAAATACTCACCCTTGCCGTCAATACCCCCATACACCAGAATGCAACCGAATAAAATTACTTTCCAAAACCAATCTCCACTATCTGAAAACATCTCACAGTAATGAATAAATTTTACTTCAAGATTTTTTGTATTGCCTGCATCGCCTTTTGTTTGGCTTTGAGCCAACAAGGGCAGGCACAAACTAAAAAAGTGTACACTCAAGACGAGCTCAAAAAGATGCCTAAAGATAGTGTACTTAAGATTTTGGCAGCCATGGAACTCGAAGACCTTATCAACCTTCAGTTTGATGATGCTGACTTAAAAAAATACCTGGATCAAGTACTCAATGTCGATATTCAAACCAGCGACCGGGTAAAAACCCAGAAATCTGACCGGGTACCAGCAACTGTTATTACTATTAGCGACGACTTGATTCTTAAAAGAGGATATATCTCTATTTGGGATGTGCTCAAAGATTTGCCCGATTTTAAACTAGAGTTTGGGGCTACCCAAGAGGCCTTCAACATAGCCACCATGCGGGGGCTCGAAGGAATGAGTAAGTTTATCATATTGATGGATGGTATTAGAATATCGTCGCCTACCAACGAACGAGTGCCACTACTTGCCAACTATCCGGTGCATCTTGCCAAACAAATAGAGGTTGTATACGGACCTGCATCAGCCTTATACGGGGCAGATGCTTTTGCAGGGGTAATCAACATTATTACCAAAAAAGCGGAAGATATCAACGGAGCCGAGGCATTGTTGGCAACTGGTATGTATGGACAATACAATGGAGGACTTACCATAGGCAAAAAACTAAATGATAAAATAAGCTTTACCCTTTCGGGGCATTATAGCTACGACCAACAGCCCAACTTAAGCAACTTTTATAACCGCAATGGAGAGTTTGACGGTTTAGAGTCGCTCAGAACTGGAGTATTCAACACGGCATTTGGCACGCGCACTATCAGCACCGATGGGCTTCACCCTGAGTACCAAATGCCCTTAAGCACTTATGCCATTCATGCCGCTGTTCAAATAGGCGGCCTACGCATCAGTGGGTTTAGAAACCAATCAAAAACCCCCACCGCCACCGCCCAAACCCCTGACAATGGTTTATACAACGCCTCTGCTTTTGCTACCAACCGTATTACAGTAGGAAGCGCAGTGTACGAAAAAAAGTTTGGCAAACTTACCAGTACCTCTATGTTGATAGCAAGTCGTTATGACTTCCAACCAGAATCGGGGTTTCAAAACTTATTTACCAATATGCAACGCACTTATAAGTTTGCTTATGGGCGTATGTACAAGATAGAACAATTGATCCAATGGTCAGCCAGTGATCAGTTGTCGGTGATAGGCGGAGCTACTTACGAAAACTTTTTTTCTTACCCGAAAGGGCACGATATGGAAGAACCTAGTTTTAACTTTTTTGATCCTAGTGGGGTATTTGCAGGTACTATTACCGCCAACCGCCCTGCTGGTTTACCTGTACAAATAGATCAGTTGAGGTACGCTAATGTAGGAGGTTTTTTACAGGTAGAATATTCTCCTATAGAAAAATATCCTTTATTGCTTACCCTGGGGGGTAGGTATGACTACAACACACGTTACGACCCAGTGGTTAACCCAAGGTTTGGTGTGGTATGGCAGCCTGCCCCCAAAACAACTGTAAAAGCCATGCACGGTTGGGCTTACTTAGCTCCTTCTCCTTTACAGGCTTATGAACAATTTGGTTCGTTTAGCACGGCTGATGGTGGTGCTACATTTAGTTCAAGTTTTTTTCGTTTACCCAACCCCAAACTACAGCCTCAAACGATCAAATCATCCGAGCTTCATTTAAAGACTTACTTATCCGAATCGTTTAGTGTAAGCTTAACCGGACACCACTCTGTTGCTGACAACTTATTTACCACCTCTACTGATGTCAACCGTCCTGAAATATCTCGATTTGGAGGCGAATACCTAGGCTGGCCAGTAAGTACTATTGAAGTAAGGGTAAACGAAGGTAGACAGACCATTTATGGAGGTACACTTCAACTTGACTATTTCAAAGACTTTGGCATGCTTCTACGAGGCAATCCTATTTCGGGGCAGGTCAGAGCATACATAGCAGCCTCGTTGATAGATGGTAGTGTAGACCCAGACGCAGGTGGCCCTCAGGATGCCATACAAATTGCTTATATTGCTCCATTTAGCCTCAAAACTGGCTTTGATTTCACCCTGGGGCGTTTGTTTCTTGGGGTACGAGCGCAGCACTACAACGAACAAAGGGTGCCCAATGTAACGGCAAATGATGCCAACATTCGCCAAACATTGGATGGTTACACTGTGTTGAACCTCAACTTGGGCTATCAATTTAGTCACCTGGTGCGTTTCTTTGTCAATATAGACAACCTTACCGATGCTCGCTACCGCAATATAGTGGTAGGTGCCGCACCAGATACGGGTACGGTAGGCAGCAGTGGAGAGTTTGCTTTTGGAGCGCCTCAGAACCCTTTGCGGGTTTCGGGTGGATTAAGGTTGAAGTTTTAGGCAGTTAGAAGCACCAACAGGGGCAAGCTTTAAGCGACAAGCTGCAAGTCCTTAGATACCGATGAATATCGGTGCTAGACCCTATTCCATAGGGAGCTATCAAGCTTGTAAAGTGTTTATTTTCAGTTGTTTATAAATTTAATAGTTAGAAGCACCCGCAGGGGCAAGCTTCAAGCGACAAGCCGCAAGTCCTTAGATACCGATGAATATCGGTGCCCCGCAAGCGGGATGTCGGCGTAGCCTCCACTAGGCAAACCCTGTTTAACTGCGTTGAGCTCATCACAGCAAACTGCTGTAGATTCGGTTCACAGGTAACTACATCTTTATATCACACTGATTTTTCAGTAACTTATAAAAATCTCAGTTACAAGCATCAAAAAACGACTTGGCACAAGAATTTGTGGTGGGTCGTTTTTGTTTTAGAGCATTTTTTCACAAAACTACGCATCAATAAATCTGAGTTCTAGTATTTTTATACTAAAAACTTGAGCATCCCCTAAGAATTATGCAAATTAAGCCTTCAATCATTCCAATCTTTTAGACTAATGCCACAAACTCATTACCGAACCTGTCACCTATGCGAAGCCATGTGTGGGGTAGAAATTACAACAGAAGCCAATACCATCGTCAGCATCAAAGGCGACAAAAAAGATCCGCTCAGTGCTGGGCATATCTGCCCCAAGGCTTACGGCCTCAAAGATGTACACGAAGACCCTGACCGCCTCAAGCAACCGATTAAACGAACAGCTAAAGGTTGGGTAAAGATAAGTTGGGAAGAGGCTTACGCTGAAGTGGTGCAAAATATCAAAAGTATACAGCACACACACGGTAAAAACGCAGTAGGCATTTACAAGGGTAACCCTAATGTGCATAATCTGGGTGGACAGTTATACGGAGCTAATTTTTCGCGCAGCATCAAAACCAAAAATAATTTCTCGGCTACTTCGGTCGACCAACTCCCCCACCACCTTGCTTCGTGGGGTATGTTTGGGCACTCGCTACTTACCCCCATTCCCGACATAAACCGTACAGATTACATGCTCATTATGGGTGCCAACCCACTCGTATCTAACGGCAGTCTTATGACAGCCCCAGGTTTTGGACAACGCCTGCGAGCCTTGCAAACACGTGGTGGCAAGGCAGTGGTAATAGATCCTCGCAAAACCGAAACTGCCACTAAAGCTTCTGAACACCACTTTATTCGTCCCGGCACCGATGCAGTGTTTTTGCTTGCTTTGCTACACGTGATTTATGACGAAAACCTGACCAATTTGGGTAAACTGGCCGACATAGTCACTCATCAAGCAATCATTCCTGAACTGGTCAAGGCATTCACTCCTGAAAAAACCGCTCCTATTACAGGCATTTCGGCTGAAACGATTCGCCAGCTTGCCTGCGAATTTGCCCAGGCAAAAACAGCAGTAGCTTATGGGCGTATGGGGCTATCTACTCAGGCGTTTGGTGGGGTATGCCAGTGGCTCATCAATGTACTCAATATTGTTACCGGAAACTTTGACCAACCTGGGGGAGCCATGTTTACTACACCCGCTATAGATGTAGTGGGCTTATTGGGTGCTATAGGCGCCACAGGTAGCCTAGGGCGTTGGAAAAGCCGGGTAAGAGCATTGCCAGAGTTTGGAGGGGAGTTACCTGTTTGCACGCTTGCCGAAGAGATATTGACCGAAGGCGAAGGGCAAATAAAGGCCATGGTAACTATAGCAGGCAACCCAGTACTGTCTACACCAAATGGCACACAATTAAACCAGGCTTTTGCTCAACTGGATTTTATGGTAGCCATTGATATTTACCTAAATGAAACCACTCGCCACGCCCACATTATTTTGCCACCTGCTACTGGGCTGGAGAGCGAACATTATGATTTAATATTCCACTCTTTTGCGGTACATAATACGGCCAAGTTTTCTTCCCGTTTGTTTGACCCTGTTCCTGAAGCAAAACATGATTGGGAAATTTTACAAGACCTTGCCAACTTGCTCAATGGTGAACCCTCTACCCCTCAGGAAAAAGAAAAACAGCAGAAAAACTTATTTGGGCGGCTTTCGCCAGAAGCCATTCTTGACCTTGCTTTACGCACAGGGCGCTACGGTAGCAAATACCATAAGGGTAGCAATGGATTGAATTTGCAAAAACTAAGGGCTCAACCACATGGGGTAGACCTTGGTCCTCTGCAACCCTCACTCCCCAAAAGGCTATATACCAAAAACAAACAAATAATATTGGCTCCTGAACTGTTTATACAGGATTTGAAAAGGGTAGAAAAAGTGTTTTGGAATGAAGCAAAAACACCTGATCAACAATTTGACCTCTACTTGATTGGACGGCGCCAATTGAGAGGCAATAACTCTTGGATGCACAATAGCGAACGGCTTACCAAAGGAAGCAACCGTTGCACAATGCACATGCACCCACAAGACGCCCAAAAAAGACGACTACAACAAGGGCAAATGGCTACGGTAAGCTCTAGGGTGGGCAACATTGACATTCAGGTAGAAATTACAGACCAGATGATGCCTGGTGTAGTGAGTATTCCACATGGTTGGGGGCACCACTATAGCGACATTCGTTTACAAACGGCTCAACAGCGCCCTGGGGTAAGCATCAATGACTTGACAGATGAATTATTAATTGACGAGTTGTCGGGCAATGCTGCCTTCAGTGGAGTACCAGTAAAGGTAGAATGAAGATGAACACAAATAAAAAACCCAGACAGCTGTGCCTGGGTTTTTGTTTGATATATTGAGAAATTAAATATTGCTATTTTAACTTAGTGATCTTTCATAAATAATTTGAGCCATTAAAGTGTATCTATTGCCCTCATTCTTCTCAAAAAAAAAGCCTCATAGCTTTGGCTATGTACCGTTTTTTTTGAATCGTCTGAGAACAATATATTTTCTTAAATTGGCACATCTTATTTTTTCCAGATCACTTATACCGTTTCGGCGGTGGCTGTTTCTTCATATTCACTCATCGGAATACAAGCACACATCAGGTTACGATCGCCATAGGCATTGTCTATTTTTGCTGCCGTTGGAAAATACTTTCCAGAAGTAAGATAAGGCAACGGATAAGCTGCTTTCTCACGGCTATAAGGCTTGTTCCAGTGGTCACTGATTACCATATTGGCTGTATGAGGAGCATTTACCACTACATTATTTCCTTTTTCGGCTTTGCCTTCTTCTATCTCCTTGATCTCTTCACGAATGCTAATCAAGGCATCACAAAAACGGTCTAGTTCGGCTTTGTTTTCACTTTCGGTAGGCTCTATCATCATAGTACCTGCCACCGGAAAAGAAACCGTAGGCGCGTGGAAACCATAATCCATTAGACGCTTGGCAATATCGGCCACTTCTACCCCAGCCGATTGTTTGAAACCACGACAGTCTACAATAAACTCATGGGCACAGGTGCCGTTGGTACCTGTATACAATACCGGATAATGGTTTTCTAATCGAACCTTTAGGTAGTTGGCATTTAAAATCGCCATTTTGGTGGCATTGGTCAAGCCAGCCGCACCCATCATCTTAATATAAGCGTAAGAAATAGTCAGAATACTGGCACTGCCCCAAGGAGCGGCCGAAACTGCGGTTTCTTTTGATACCTCAGACACACTCACCGTACGGTGATTAGGCAAGAAAGGCTCAAGATGTGCTGCTACACCAATGGGTCCCATGCCAGGGCCTCCTCCACCGTGAGGAATACAAAAGGTTTTGTGCAAATTAAGGTGACACACATCCGCACCAATCAAACCAGGGCTAGTCAAACCTACCTGGGCATTCATATTGGCACCATCCATATATACTTGCCCGCCACAGTCATGAATAACCTGACAAATCTCTTGGATAGACTCTTCAAATACTCCGTGAGTAGATGGATAAGTTACCATGAGCGCAGAAAGCTCTTCTTTATGTTTTTCAGCTTTTTCTTTCAGATCAGCCACATCTATATTTCCACGTTCGTCACACTTCACTACTACCACTTTCATTCCGGCAAGTACTGCACTGGCAGGGTTGGTACCATGTGCCGACTGTGGAATCAATACAATGTTTCGGTGAGTATCGCCATTGTGCAAGTGGTATCCTCTAATGCTCATTAGACCAGCATATTCGCCTTGTGCACCAGAGTTGGGCTGTAGTGACACTGCCGCAAAACCAGTAATTTCGCAAAGCATTTGCTCTAGTTCTTTAAACATTTGGGCATAGCCTTGTGCCTGCTCAAGAGGGGCAAACGGGTGCATGCTGCCTAACTCGCTCCAGGTCACAGGAATCATCTCTGCCGTAGCATTGAGTTTCATCGTACAAGAGCCCAAGGCAATCATAGAATGTACTAAAGACAAGTCGCGGTTTTCTAACTCCTTGAGATAGCGTAACATAGAGTGCTCCGACTGGTGGGTGTTAAACACTGGGTGAGTAAGGTACTCAGACTTACGGGTAAGATGGTCAGCAACGTGCCAATCAATCTCTTGGGCAAGTGCATCGGCAAAAGTAACAGTGGTACCCAATGCTTCGGCAAATGCATTTAATAACTCCTTGGCATCGTCCAACGATTTGGTTTCATCAAAGCTAATGCCTACGTGGTTGGTAGCATAATAGCGTAAATTGATGTGCTTACCTTCGGCAATCGTTTTTATTTTGGCTTTTAGGTCATCGCTGAGGGCAATCTGTAAAGTATCAAAGTACTGCTGATTTACTACCTCAAGTCCGAGCTTCTCTAGACCCAACGCAGTAAAACGGGTAAGCCCATACACTCGTTGAGCAATTTTTTTCAATCCTTTGGGGCCATGATACACTGCATAAGCACCTGCCATTACTCCTAACAATACCTGAGCAGTACAAATATTAGAAGTAGCTTTTTCGCGTCGAATGTGTTGCTCACGGGTTTGCAAAGCCATACGGTAAGCTTTGTTGCCTTCAGAGTCTATAGATACTCCAATGATTCGCCCTGGAATCTGTCGTTTGTATTGATCTTTAGTAGCAAAATAACCTGCGTGTGGTCCACCATAGCCCATAGGAACGCCAAAACGTTGGGCAGAACCTACCACAGCATCTGCACCCATTTCGCCCGGAGGGGTGAGCAAAGTAAGGCTGAGTAAGTCAGCTGCTACTGTAACTGCTATGTTTAGTTCTTTAGCAGTGCTTATAAAAGAAGTGTAATCGTATACCTCACCGTTGCCCGCCGGGTACTGTAGCATTACTCCATAAATATCGGCATTGGTCAGGTCTACTTGGGTATGATCACCCACTACCAGGTTAATGCCCAACGGAGTGGCGCGAGTTTCTATTACTTCTATAGTTTGCGGATGACAAAGCTCCGAAACAAAGAAAGTATTGGCTTTTTTCTTGTCTTTTTTTCTAGTGTTAAAAAACATCGTCATTGCCTCGGCAGCTGCAGTAGCTTCATCAAGTAACGATGCGTTGGCAATTTCCATTCCTGTAAGGTCCATTACAGTAGTCTGAAAGTTAATCAGGGCCTCCAGGCGTCCTTGGGCTATTTCTGCTTGGTAAGGAGTATAAGCAGTATACCAACCTGGGTTTTCCAGTACATTGCGTAAAATCACATTGGGTACAATGCAATCGTAATACCCCTGACCAATATAAGAGGTAAATACTTTATTTTTTTGCGCCAATTGTTTAAACTCTGCCAAAAACTGATGTTCAGTCAAAGCATCTGGTAAATTCAATGCCTGCTGTTTACGAATAGCCGCTGGAATTGTTTTATCAATCAAAGCATCTACTGAAGCTTCACCTACAGTTTTGAGCATTTCAGCTATTTGATCTTCAGTAGCTGAACTATTGTGTCTTTGCTCGAATTTCTCGGAGTATTGCAAATCTATTTTCATTCTGTATTCTTTCTATAATAGCACAAATCTACACCAAAGATTGATGCATCCTAATCAATTATCTGGGTTTATGTATTTTCTTGCCGTCTAACTGATTGTTTAGCATTAAGTTTTACCAAAAACACAAATAATTTTGAGCATCAAACCACTGGGATATTGAATGGTAATAATATGAACCAAAGAATATTTCGCAAAAGTACACTATAGAATCGGGATTTTCTAGTCGAACCGAACATGTTAAATATTAACATCAAAATTGGCTCAAACCTGATCAAATTTTGCGCCCTCTTTTTCCCTATTTTTTTTGTCTTTTAGACAGAAGGTTTAATTAGGCAAGTATTTTTTTTCAGACAAACAAGCACCTGATTAACAGATTATTATCTTTTTGTGAATATTTTTTTTCTGCTGTTTTGGAATAAAAAATTCAACGCCTCTGTCTAAGAACCAAAGCGCAATGCATTGACCTTAAGAATGAATAAAAACAAGTTACTTTTTAACCATTCTTTATCAACTAATAAAAAAACTTTTTAACTATGAGATTTTTTCAAAAAAAACTTTGGCTAATTGTCCTGCTGGCATGTAGTACCTCACTTTGGGCGCAACAGCTCAGCAAAAAAGAAAAACGCGCTAAACGTAAAGCCTACCGAACAGAGGCCAAGGCTTACAAACAGAAAAATGTGTTGCCAGTACTAAAAGCCCAACGCATAAAGCTAGATGCAGTCATGAGTGCGGCTGACCGCCAAAAAGTAGATGATCTGCGGGCACAGAAAAAAGCCGCACGTAAAAAAATGCGTGCCCACAGAAAGGAAATGCGTAAACTACACAAAAAAGGAGAGCGCCCTCAGTTGACTGAAGCACAAAAACAGGAAATGAAGACCATGCGTAAAGCGCGTCGTAACGCCAAATTTGCGGCATGGCAGATCGTAGATAAATATGAAACTAAAGTAGAAAAACTACTTGCTGAAATAAAACCGCAACAAGAACAATGGCACAAAGACCTCAAAGCCATTAGAGTAAAACATTTTGGCGAACGCAAAACAGGTGAGCACAAAAGGCACCACAAGCGCAAAGATCACCACGGTAAGAGAAGGCACGGTATGCGTAAAATGCTGCACCCTGTGAGATTTTTATTATTTGATCCTGCCACCACTACCAAAGCCGGGTCGGGTAACAACACCACCATTTACCCTAACCCATTGGGTACCGAGAGCAAAGTAGAATACACTTTGGTACAAACTGAAAGAGTAACTATTCGGTTGGTAGACGCCAATGGCAAATTTATAAAAGAGGTGTTAAACGAAACCAAAGATGCAGGTACTCACGTCCAACGGGTAGGCATGAAAGAGTTAAAAAACGGGACTTATTACCTAAGAATTAAAACCTCGGCAGGTACCCAAACCAAACGTGTAATAAAACGGTAATGCATAAATCACACAGGTAAATCACACTATTTTTTGTGTAATGAACAGCTCAAAGGTCTTTCAGAATTTATTTTCTGAAGGGCTTTCTTATGTCAACACTTTGCAATAATTTTATATAAAACTAACTACTGATAATCAGTAACACAACTAGCTCACCTTTATTTATTTGAGCATTTATAATAAAAATGCCAATACTCAAAAAAAAGAGATAGGTGAGCATTTACTCGACTCGGTTATAGACTATTGTTATATAAAGGTTGATAATAGGTTATTTGATAAGTTACAAGTAATTGAATATCAGGCAAAACCGACCGTGAATGATCAGGGGTGATAAGTAGTGTTAAAATTTAACTAGAAAAATGTTTGCTTTTATGGAAGTGCTTTTTTAGGTTTGCGACCATAAAGTAAAACAAAATTGCTTTGAATATGAATGAAAAAAGTTTACATATTACAAGATGTTGGTGGTGGCACAAAAGAGAACTCTCTTCTGTGAATAGCCCCGTTGTATACGTGTAAAACTTTATTACATAAAGATATAAGCAAAAAGGCTTCCTGTTCACAGGAAGCCTTTTTGCGTTTTGGGGTAGCCCTAATGAGAAACATTAAGCCATTAACGACAAGTAGTTGTAAGTTACGAATAGTCAATATAAAAACTTGCCGCTACTGACAACACACACAAGAAATATTTGACAAAACACAATGAAAAAGTACGCATTAAAAACCCGTTACCGTAAACTACTTGCCGACACCCTTACACCGGTGAGCATTTACCTAAAGTTGCGCGATAAATTTGCCAACGCTTTGTTGCTCGAGAGCTCAGACTACCACGGGGCAGACAATAGTTTTTCCTACATCTGTTTTCAGCCCATTGCCAGATTTGAGGTACAACAGCAACAGGTAAACATGCTTTTTCCTGATGATACCCGCTCTAGCATTTCACTAGACAAGGCAGGATTGAGCCAGGCAAATGGGCAAGCACCCAAAGATGTAGTGGCGCATTTTGAAGATTTTTCGAGTTTGTTTGAGTCTGAGAAGCTGCCTTTTGATTTTATCTACAACGGTATGTTTGGGTATACTTCTTTTGACTCTATTCGATATTTTGAAGATTTAAACTTCAAAACTTTCACCAACGACGCCCGCCAAATCCCTGACATACTTTATCAAACCTACCAGTATGTAATTGCCATTAACCATTTCAAAAACGAGCTGTACATTTTTCAACATTACTACGAAAACGCTCCCCGCACTACTTTCGAAGCTGAACTGGCAGAAGTAGAAAACCTGATTCGTAGCAATAACTTTCCCCAATACGACTTTCAGATCATTGATAAAGAAACCTCTAATATCAGTGATGAAGAGTATATTGCTACAGTAGAGAAGGGCATTCATCATTGCCGTCGGGGAGACGTGTTTCAAGTGGTGCTATCTCGCCAATTTTCTCAAAAGTTTTTAGGCGATGAATTTAATGTATACCGCCACTTACGTTCTATCAACCCTTCACCTTATTTGTTTTATTTTGATTATGGCAGTTTCAAAATATTTGGGTCTTCGCCCGAAGCCCAGCTGGTAGTTAACAATCAACAAGCCACCATTCACCCTATAGCGGGCACCATCAAACGTACTGGAAACGATGCGGCTGATGCTGCACTTGCCAAGCAATTGTTTGCCGATGAGAAAGAAAACGCTGAACATGTAATGTTGGTAGACTTGGCACGCAATGACCTAAGCCGCAACGGAAGTGGAGTGCAGGTGGAGGCTTTCAAAGAAATACAATACTATTCTCACCTGATTCACATGGTGTCTAAGGTAACCGCCAACATTGATGATAAAACCTCTGGCATTCAACTATTTGCCGATACCTTTCCAGCAGGAACACTTTCGGGGGCTCCCAAACACAAGGCTATTCAGTTAATTGATCAATACGAAAATCAAAACCGAGGTTTTTATGGGGGTGCCATTGGTTTCTTGAACTTTAAAGGGGAAATGAATCAGGCAATTATGATTCGCTCTTTTTTGAGCAAAAACAACGAGCTTTACTATCAGGCAGGTGGAGGAATTGTATCCAAATCGAGCCCTAAAGGTGAACTCGAAGAAGTAAATAACAAGCTTCGAGCCTTGCGTAAAGCTATAGAGGCGGCAGACAGTGTAAAGTCAGTAGTTGGTAGCACCTAAAGCCTCAAGTCCTTAGATGCCGATGAAAATCGGTGCTTTTAGCAAAAGCTGCAAGTTTGAAGCTGCTCTACAAGCAACTTACTGATTTTTCATAGTAATTGTAGTTTGCTCGTAAGCCTAAGAGTTAATAATAGCCCACAGAAGCTCCCGACTCCCAACTAAAAAACTAAAGAAAATGAAAGTATTAGTAATAGATAATTATGATTCGTTTGTGTACAATCTGGTACACATGATCCGCGATTTGGGACACCAACCTGAAGTATATCGCAACGATAAAATTGACTTAGAAACGGTGGCTCAGTACGATAAGATTTTGTTATCGCCTGGCCCTGGCATTCCCGAAGAAGCGGGTATTTTGCTAGATCTGATCAAGACTTATGCACCCACCAAGAGTATTTTGGGGGTTTGTTTGGGTCATCAGGC
The DNA here is from genome assembly GCF_000169175.1 of Microscilla marina ATCC 23134. Classification (NCBI taxonomy): domain Bacteria; kingdom Pseudomonadati; phylum Bacteroidota; class Cytophagia; order Cytophagales; family Microscillaceae; genus Microscilla; species Microscilla marina. Next base: position 75,095 of record NZ_AAWS01000005.1, on the reverse strand, counting down.
TATAGCCGAAGCGTTTGGCGCCGAATTACTCAACCTGCCTACAGTGCTGCATGGCATTGCCTCTGCCAACCAGATACAAGACCCCAGCGAAGCTTTATTCAAGGGGTTTCCTATGAGTTTTTCTATTGGGCACTATCATTCGTGGGTGGTCAAAGAAGGTACCTTGCCTGACGAACTGATAGTAACAGGTAAAGATACTGAAGGCAATGTGATGTCTATCAGCCATACCCAGTATGATGTAAAAGGGCTACAGTTTCATCCAGAATCTATTTTAACCGACCACGGTATTCAGATTTTAGCCAACTGGTTGAACACACCCGCTCCAGAAAATTATACCTTGATAAAAAAGAAATTAGTGAATAGTTTATAGTCAACAGTCAATGGTCGATTGTAACTATACTGAACTTCACACTCCCATTCGTGGGTTTGTAGGTTGCTTAACACAATGTGGTATAAAAACCGTGTAAGCTGTTCTAGCAGCCCTCAACTTAAAATTTGAGTCTATCGGCTTGATAGGCTTTTAGTGATCTGGAAAAAATAAGATGTGCCAATTTAAGAAAATATATTGTTCTCAGACGATTCAAAAAAAACGGTGCATAGCCAAAGCTATGAGGCTTTTTTTTTGAGAAGAATGAGGGCAATAGATACACTTTAATGGCTCAAATTATTTATGAAAGATCACTTAACTAATAAACCACTGAAAATAAGCATACTATGAATTTATCAGTTGTCTATGGAACAGGGCATAACTTGAAGCTTGTCGCTTAAAGCTTGCCCCTGTCCCTGTGGGTGTTACGGACTCCCGACTTTTTAAATTTTACAAAACAACAATGGTTTGAAGTTACCTAGCTCCATATATGCCAAGCAATACTTTTAACTACGCTTTTTATAAGTTACTAAAAATCAACATGATAGAAAAAGTGTAGTTACCTGTGAACCGAATCTACAGCAATTTGCTGTGATGAGCTCAACGCAGTAGCTTGCGACTTGTCGCTTGAAGCTTGCCCCTGCAGGCGCTATGGACTACGGACTCCCGACTATGGACTTTTTATAAAAATGAAAGCAATACTCAATCACTTATTTGAACATAAGAAACTCACTAAAGACGAAGCCCGCGAAGTGCTTACCAACATTGCCCAAGGCAAATACAATCATTCGCAAATTGCGGCTTTTCTAACCGTGTATATTATGCGTAGCATTAGCGTAGAAGAGCTGGAAGGTTTTCGCGAAGCTATGCTCAACCTTTGTATTCCGGTACACCTCAACGAATACAACCCTATTGATTTGTGTGGTACTGGAGGGGATGGCAAAAACACTTTCAATGTGTCTACGCTTGCCTCGTTTGTAACAGCAGCCAGTGGAGTGCACGTGGCAAAACACGGAAACCATGGGGTATCATCGGTATCAGGTTCCTCTACAGTGCTGGAATATTTCGGAGTGAAATTTACCAATGACAAAGACAAATTGCGTCGCCAGATAGAAGAAGCCAATATATGTTTCTTACACGCACCCTTGTTTCACCCAGCGATGAAAAACGTGGCGCCCATTCGCAAAGAACTTAAGGTGAAAACATTCTTTAATATGCTGGGACCTATGGTAAATCCTGCCTTTCCTAAAAACCAACTTGTAGGGGTATTCAGTCTTGAACTGGCACGTTTGTATGCTTATTTGTACCAAAAGCTGGATAAGAGCTTTAGAATTGTTCACTCATTGGATGGCTACGATGAGGTGTCGCTTACTGGCAAGGTAAAGACGTACGCCAACAATCGTGAGCAGTTGTTTACTCCAGAAGATTTAGGCTTTGAAGCCTACCAGCCCGAAGATTTGTTTGGGGGTGATACGGTGGCAGCTTCGGCAAAAATATTTGAAGGGGTACTCAAAAATGATTCGACCCAAGCCCAAAAAGATGTAGTATGTGCCAATGCTGGGCTGGCAATTCATACGGCACGCCCTGAACTATCGCTGATTGATGCAGTAGCATTGGCTCAAGAAAGTTTGACTTCAGGCAAAGCATTGCAAACATTTGAGCGGTTTTTGACTTTAAGTAAAGAAGGAGTAGGAGTGTAAAAATTATTAGCTGGCTTTTTAATTACGAATTACAAATTGGTCAATTACGAATGGGCGCGAAGCGACTACATGCTTTTAACTACACTTTTTGTAAGATACTGAAAATCAGTGTTATACAAAGATGTAGTTACCTGTGAACCGAATCTACAGCAGTTTGCTGTGATGAGCTCAACGCAGTTAAACAGGGTTTGCCTAGTGGAGGCTACGCCGACATCCCGCTTGCGGGGCACCGATATTCATCGGTATCTAAGGACTTGCAACTTGTCGCTTGAAGCTTGCCCCTGTCGGGGCTTCTAACTATCAAATTTGTAAACAACTGAAAATAAATACTTTACAAATTTGATAGCTCCCTATGGAATAGGGAATAGCTTACGACTTGTCGCTTAAAGCTTGCCCCCTGTTGGTGCTTCTAACTATCAAATTTGTAAACAACTGAAAATCAACATTTTACAAACTTGATGGCTCCCTATGGAATAGGGAATAGCACCGATATTCATCGGTATCTAAGGACTTGCGACTTGTCGCTTAAAGCTTGCCCCCTGTCGGGGCTTTTAACTACGTTTTTTATAAGTTACTGAAAATCAACGTGATATAAAAGTGTAGTTACCTGTGAACCGAATCTACAGCAGTTTGCTGTGATGAGCTCAACGCAGTTAAACAGGGTCTAGCTTGCGACTTGTCGCTTAAAGCTTGCCCCTGTGGGCGCTCTGGACTAACAAAAAACATTTAAAACATTGCATTATGAATATTTTAGAAGAAATAGTAGTCAGGAAAAGAACTGAGGTAGCTGGAGCCAAAAGAAATACTCCAGTAAGCGAGCTAGAAGCAAGCCCGTTTTTTAAGCGTGAAATAATTTCGCTCAAATCTTCGATTGAGCAGCGACATTCTCCAGCAATTATTGCAGAGTTTAAACGACGTTCGCCCTCTAAGGGAGAGATTAACTCTAGGGTAAAGCCTGCCCAAATAGCAAAAGATTACCAAAACGCAGGAGTAACAGCAATGTCAGTACTCACCGACACGGTATCGTTTGGGGGAGCTACCCACGATTTGATAATGGCAAGACAGCAGGTTAATATACCATTATTACGCAAAGATTTTATGATAGATCCTTATCAAATTATTGAGGCAAAGGCTATAGGAGCAGACGCTATTTTACTTATAGCGGCTTGTTTGTCGCCCAATCAACTCAAAGAGCTGGCACAAACTGCTCAGCAGTATGGGCTTGATGTGTTGATGGAGGTGCACAGCCAGGCAGAGCTTGAAAGTCACCTAAACAAATATGTGTCTATTGTAGGTGTAAACAACCGCAACCTCAAAACCTTTGATGTAAGCATTGATACTTCGCTCAAACTGGCCGAATTAATTCCTAATGAGTTTGTCAAAATCTCGGAAAGTGGTTTAAAATCTGCCAAAGAAATCGTGACTTTGCATAAAGTAGGTTACCAAGGCTTTTTGATTGGCGAAACTTTTATGAAAAGTAGTGATCCGGGCAAAAGCTGCCAAGAGTTTTTGCAGTCTATTGACCAACTGTTAAACCCTAAAGCGACCCTTTGAGCTGCAAAACAAAACTCATAACTATATAAGGTGTACTTGTAACTTAAAGCTCACTCCTTCAGGGGTTTCTAACTAACAAACTCATAACTCACTGAAAATAAGTATACTATGAATTTGTTATTTATTTATAGAACAGGGTGTACCTAGAACCTTCCACCTAGTCGCTAGAACCTTACTATTGCTTTTAACTAAATGAAAAATATGCTACTAAAAGTTTGTGGAATGCGTGACGCTGCCAACATTGTCGAGGTACTAGAGGTGGCACCTGATTATTTGGGATTGATTTTTTTTGAAAAATCAGCCCGTTTTGTAGGACACGATTTTGAACTGCCTCCCGATTTATTGGCAAGTACCCCCAAAAAAGTAGGCGTTTTTGTGAACCATACTTTGGCACAAGTGGTAGAGAAGGTAAATAAATATGGGTTGGCTTTGGCTCAATTGCACGGTGACGAGTCGCCAGTGTTTTGTCAACAGCTTAAAGATGCTTTGCCTCAGTTGCAAGTGGTAAAGGTGTTCAGAGTTGCCAACGATTTTGACTTTGCCCAACTTAAGCCATATAAACCTTTTTGTGACTTCTTTCTGTTTGACACCAAAGGCAAAGACTACGGGGGCAACGGGGTGGTGTTTAATTGGAATATACTGAAACAGTATGACAATGAGCTACCCTTGTTTATGAGTGGAGGGTTGAGCCTATACAATATTCAAGAGCTACAAGATTTTGTGACAGCCCACAAGCTTCGTGTACACGCTATAGATGTAAATAGTAAGTTTGAAAAATCCCCGGCTTTGAAAGACGTAGAAAAACTGAAAGAGCTACGCCGTCGATTGCAAAATACCCCCACACAAAATACTGAAAAACAATAACCATAAACCCACCTGCAAACACACCAAGTGAAAATGATTTGTAGGCGGGTTTATACTTTGACTGAAACAATATGAATTACCAGGTAGATACACGCGGATATTATGGAGATTTTGGCGGGGCCTTTATCCCTGAAATTCTTTATCCCAACATTGAAGAACTAAAAGCTAAGTATTTAGATATTATGCAAAGCCCCGATTTTCTGGCTGAGTTTGACAGCTTGCTTAAAGACTATGTAGGGCGTCCCACACCCTTGTACTTTGCCAAAAGAATGTCGGAAAAGTACCAGACCAAGGTATACCTCAAACGAGAGGATTTGAACCACACAGGAGCACATAAGATTAACAATACCATTGGACAAATTTTGCTGGCTAAACGCTTGGGCAAACAAAAAATTATCGCTGAAACTGGTGCAGGTCAACACGGAGTTGCTACAGCTACTGTGTGTGCCCTTATGGACATAGAGTGCATTGTATATATGGGTAAAATAGATATGGCACGCCAACGCCCCAACGTAGAACGCATGCGTTTGTTGGGGGCTAAAGTAGTACCCGCCACCAGTGGTAGCCAAACCTTGAAAGACGCTACTAACGAGGCAATGCGTCACTGGATAAATCACCCCACCGATACACATTACATTATTGGTTCGGTGGTGGGGCCTCACCCCTACCCCGATATGGTGGCAAGGTTTCAATCGGTCATCAGTGAAGAAATGAAAGCGCAACTGCTAGAGAAAACCGGGTCGGAAAACCCTGATTATGTCATCGCCTGTGTAGGTGGTGGCAGCAACGCAATGGGGGCTTTTTATCATTATTTAGACCGCCCCGAAGTGCGCTTGATAGCAGTGGAAGCTGCCGGAAAGGGAGTAGACACGGGCGAGTCGGCAGCCACTACCCAATTGGGCAAGCCTGGAGTGTTGCACGGGAGCAAAACCATATTAATGCAAACCTCTGATGGGCAAGTAGTAGAGCCCTATTCCATTTCTGCCGGGCTCGATTACCCTGGTATAGGACCCGCTCATGCCCATTTGTTTGCCAGCGGACGAGCAGAGTTTATGAGTGTAACCGACCGTGACGCGATGGAAGCGGGGAGGCTGCTTTGCCGCACCGAAGGCATCATTCCAGCTATAGAGTCATCACACGCGTTGGCGGTATTCGAACAACGAAAGTTTGCCCCTGATGATGTGGTGGTGTTAAACTTGTCGGGCAGAGGCGATAAAGATTTGCAGACTTACATTGATTATGAGTTTGAATAGGCCCCATGAATAACAACAAATGATTAGATATAAGTAATTAACACTTGATTTACTTGTTCTCATACAGGTTTTTTAAACTCAATTACTGCCACAGGTTTCACACCTGTGGTTTTTCTTTATATTGTTTTTTTTGTCCACACGTTAACATTTAACCTATGATCAGATTATTACTGAGTATTTTATGTGTGCCCTTCTTGGCTGTGGGACAGGCTGACTTGCAAAAACCTTTTAAAGAGTGTAGCATCAAGGGTAGCATTACGCTATATGACTATCAGACAAAAAAGTGGACGTTTAGCAACCAAACCGATGCAATGACACCCACCTTGCCTGCTTCTACCTTTAAGGTGGTCAATACCTTGATAGCTCTGGAGACAGGTGTGATAAAAGACGAAAACGAATTGGTGAAATGGCACGGTAAAACCGATACGGCACGCTATGGTTACCGCCCAAGTATTTATCGTGACTTGTCGCTCAAACAAGCCTTTAAGATGTCAGCGGGTTGGGTATATGTAGTGTTGTCAGCCAGAATTGGTAAAAAGCGATACAGGCATTACTTGTCGCAATGTAAATACGGAAATATAGATTTATCACAGCCAGGTGACGACTTCTGGAACTTTGGTAAGTTTGCCATTTCGCCCAAAAACCAAATTGAAATACTGAAAGGAGTATACGAAGAAACACTGCCTTTTTCGAAACGTTCTTTCCGTATGTTGAAAAAAATAATGGTAGCAGAACAAAGTAAAGACTATGTAATAAGGGCTAAAACCGGGTGGACAAGAGATGGTGGTAAAGATACTGGTTGGTGGATAGGCTATATAGAAAAAGGCAAGGGTAACTCAACACAAGTTTATTTTTTTGCTACCCGATTGATAAAAAGCCGGGCAGATAAAAACAAGAATTTTGGTAAGTGCCGCAAAACAATCACCCGAAAGGTACTGAAACAAATGGGCATATTGTAACAATAGTAAAAACTACCCTTACAAACCAGCTGCAAATTTTAAAGTTTACAGCTTTTTATTTTTCAACACACTCTACTGTCTATCAACAACTTACGGCACACATAATCATTTTATATCAGATTATTTTACACCCTCCTGCAACTTTTCGCCTGTAATAGCGACCCTCTTGCTGAAAATGTTCATTACCCAAAAAAACAATGCCTTATGACTCCTGAAAAACAACGTGCTTTTACTGAGGCTTACGCTGCTTGCCAAGATAGATTTACCCGTTATTGTGCTGCTTTGGCTTATGGCAAAATGGAGGCTGACGATTTGGTGCAAGATGTGTTACTATCTACTTATGAACGCTTTGAGCAAATCAGGCAAAAAGATCAGTTAATTCATTACCTGATTAGGGCAGCCCGCAACCGCTCGGTGAGCCATTGGCGTAAAGCCCGCTACCAAACGGAATTGCAGGAAAAACACACCCGAAAGCTGTTTGCCAATGGTGTGACTCCAGAAGTGTCTCTGGATGTACAACTGATGTATCAAAAGCTAGATCAATTGCCCGACAATCAACGTGATGCCCTTATTTTATTTGATATTTGTGGTTTTAGTATTCGAGAGATTGCTGACATTCAACATACAGGTATCAATACAGTAAAGAGCTACTTGAGCAGGGGAAGAAAAAAACTGCGTTACCTGATGCGCGAAAAGCCAGTACGCCGAGGTTGGTGGGGAATGTTATGGGGCTTGTTTGAGGGAAATAATGAACGTGTTTTCATTTCTAAATCGTATTTTTTTCAAACAAAATCACTCATGATATATTCATTAAGTACCCTTACCACCATTGGAGCCTTTGTATTAGTTGCTCCGATAAATCCTACCCCAAAAAACAAACAAGTACCTGCCAAAGCCGTGATGAGTCAGGCATTGATTAAACCCCTGACCGCTGGTGTGTTTAAAGTAAAAGCTATCAATCATAAGGTAGACACACCTTTAATTCAGAAAAAAGGGCATTCCTTGTTTACAAAACAAATCAAAAGTAAACCACGCAACTTGTTTGACATACAAACAATAAAAGGCTTGGCAGTAAAACAATCTCCAGTTTCACAAGGGCTGTTTGGCACTGGCTTACCTACCTCTCCTTTGTTGGTCAACACCAAGCCTTCTTCGTCTTTACCAAACAACTGCGACTCACTTAAGTTTACTGGTAGTATCAATAAGTTTAAAAGAGAGTTATTGCGTAACCTGCGTAAGGATCGTTTGATTAAATCAAAAAAAGCTAAAAACCGATTGGCTCTTAAGGATGGCAAAATGGTGATCAATAAAAAAGTAATTCCTTACAAGCTTCACCGCAAATACCTGCAACTATTGCAAAAGTACGGTGTTCAGCTTTGTGACCAACGGGTTGTTCAGACTACCTCTAAGTATATTGCTATAGGGCATGTAACAGATGGCAAATGTAAAGGTATCTTTCATATGAGTGGGAAAGTTAATATTAACAATTTAAAAGATGAAGATGAGGATCATTAGTCTGGTTTTACCCATCAAAGCTCTTAGTGAAGAGCTGATCTAGTATTGGCTACTTTGATAAAAACAAAAACGACTGTAAACTTAATTGTCTACAGTCGTTTTTTATTTATTACTGAACAAGATTTACCAAAAACAGGCAAGTATTACTTCACCCAATTTGGCAGTTGAAAATCAACTAGTCTTGTTTCACTATTTGGTATTTTTTAACTCCTTGTGCAGTGTACACGTGTACAAAATACAAGCCTTTTTGTAAGCCTTTTAAGCTTTCAGTAGGTTGAGCATCCTCAGCAATTCTGGTTGTTCTCATCAATGCCCCAGTGTTGCTGTAGATTTTTACGTCTACTACTGAACCTGTTACATTAGAAGCACCTCTTTTCACTACTTTAATCTCTAAAATTTTAGAATCACTTTGATTGTTTGCATTGTAGGCAATCAAGGTTGCGTGGTAAGTACCCGCTTTGTTATAAGAGATATAAGGACTTGTTTCAGTGCTGCTGGTAATATTACCACCTGAGAACTTCCACTCGTAACGGCTGGCGTGTCTAGACTCGTTGTTAAACTTCAAGCCTTCGCCTTCATAAATAGTAGTATTGCTTACTTTAAAGTCGGCAATAGGTAGTTTTGGACGAGCCTTTACAGTAATAGCTACAGTTTTTACCGAAGTTTGCCCAAGCGAGTTATAAGCAATCAAGATAGTATGATAAGAACCTGCCTTGTTATATTTTACGGTGGGGCTCTTTTCAGTACTGGTCGCTGCTTCGCCACCTGAAATTTTCCACAAATAAGTTACCGCATTTTGCGACTCGTTGTTGAATTTTAAGCTTTCACCTTCCCAAATTTCGGTACGGCTTACTTTAAAGTCAGCAATAGGCAACTCGGTTACAAAACCTTCTTTGATGTTGATATTGTCAATAGACATATCACTTAACCAAGTAGCACCAGTAGTACCTGAAAAACGGAACATCATAGTAGCATACTTGTGTGCTTTTAAGCTTACAGAGTCAGTTTTCCAAACATCACCTTGGTCACCTGACTTAGACCAGATTGGACTCCAGGTAGCACCGTTGTCTTTACTGATTTCTAATACAAGGCTACCCATATTTGCACCATACATGTGGTAATCGAAAGTAAGCGTAGGACTTGTAAGCGTACGAGCATTTACTGGTGGGCTTGACAATAGAGCATTTTTGCTTGGATACCCATCACCACTTGCCTCTACATACATATAATAAGCTCCATCTGAAGCCTGACCTGGTCCTGTGTTAAATGAAGGAGTTCCTCCTTGGTTACGATCCCAGTTCAAGTCATCATCAAATGATTGTTCCCAGTTACCCAATGCGGCATCTTCAAAGCTTTCTTTATAAGGAAAAGTATTGATTACTTCAATCACGTTAAAGTTACTCATACTTACAGCAGTTTGCCCAGCTACAGTTACCGAAATTTTACCAGTAGTAGCAGTTGCAGGAAGACTAGTAGTAAGCAATGAATCAGTCGCAGCAGTCAGTTGTGCAGCTGTACCGTTAAACGTTACCAAATTAGTGGCAGTAGTAGTACCAAAGTTTACTCCACTTACAGTCACTACTTGTCCTTCGAAACCGCTCAAAGGAGTAAAACCTGTAATAGCAGGAGCACCTTTTTCAGTAATGGTAAGTGCATCAATGGCCATGTCGCTTTTCCAGCCATCTACGGTAGTTCCTACAAAACGTATTCTAGTATTTGCTGATTTATAAGCAGATAAATCAAGTACAGCTGTTTTCCATTGCTCACCTTGATTACCTGTTGCAGACCAGGTGCTGTCCCAAGTCACCCCATCGGCAGTTACTTCTACCTGAAGAGTTCCCATAGTAGTGTCACCTAACATGTGGTAGGCAAAAACAAGGGTAGGCTCACTCAAACTGGTCAAGTCAAAAGAACGACTTTGTAAAGCTGCCTTTTTTTCTGGATAATTAGGGTCACTAGACTCTACATACATATAGTACAAACCTTCGCTTGCTTTGTTTGGTCCTGTTTCTGATGAAGGAGTGCTGCCCTGACCAACTGCCCAGTTGAAATCGTTTCCATCTACAGCCAGCTTCCAATTGCTTGTACCTTCTTCAAAACTTTCAGTATAAGGATATTTAGCAATTGGTAAAATTACTGTAAAGTCTTTGGCACTGGTAGCAGTTTGTCCATTTACCTCTACGGTAATTTTACCTGAAGTAGCTCCATTAGGCACAGTTACTACTAAGTTATTGGCAGAAGCCGACACCACATTGGCAACCATACCGTTAATTTTCACAGTATTGTTAGCTGCATTGGCATCAAAACGAATACCGTTGATTGTTACCTGCTCGCCTGGCTCACCAATCATTGGGCTAAAATAAGCGATTGCTACATTGTCGCTTTGACCTACATTGGCACTATACACACCAGTTCCGTGCGTTCCAACTGCTACCAAACCATCAATACCTCTTGAACGAACTCTTGTTACAACTGTGTTACCAATGGTGTTGGCACCTTCTTGTACCCAGTTAGTAGCACTAGAGATTGCATTTGTAGCATATAGTCCTGTACTGGTACCTGCGTAATAAGTAGTAGTACCAGAGCTGTTTACGTGTATGTCTAACCATCTAACCGAAGGACCATTACCAGAACCATCAGGGTTTTCTTCTAGGTTACCCCCTACATCTGTCCAGTTAGCACCTCCATCGGCAGAGTAAAAAATACTCTGAATACCGTAGTTACTAAATACAGCAAACACTCGGTCAGCATTGGTTGGGTCAATAGCCACACAACTTAAATAACCACCCTGACCTGCCAAAACTTGTACAGCCACAGGGTTACCTGTATTTGCACTGTCTAAACGATACACACTACCTGTTGAGGTACCATAATATACTCTATAGCTAGGGTTGGCTTTTGATGCAGCAACAGCAGTAATAGACCCTGGAACAGCAGCATTGGTAAGATTAGTCCATCCCGGATCAGCTGTTCCGCCAAAGTTCCAACCTGAATTGATGCTCTCAACATCGTTATGTCTCCATAAATTGCCACCACCTGGGTAATACATAATTTTATAATCACTTGGATCAAGTGCGAAAGGATGCACAAACAATTGACCTGATGCACCCGCTGGGAATACGTGTACAGCAGCTGTAGGGTTCTGAGGATCAGCACCTTCTACACGAGCTACTTTACCAAACTGAGTACTGGTATACCTTGTGTCTTTACCTGGGGTAATTGCAACAAAGGCACCATCACCACCACCAACTTCTTCGCCCCATATAGCCGTAGAAGACTTGTCATTTACTGTCCACTTACCATTGTCTTGCAAACCAATGATCAAACGATTGTCACCAGCAGTTTCAGGGTCAATGTGCATACCATAAATTTGGGTAGTATAATAACCGTTGTTCAAAGAAGTCCAAGCCACTGGGTGTGTAGGATTTGTTGCCAGGTTATCATCTGTATAGCTTACTCCTCCATCGTGTCCACTAATCATTTTTGTAGGATCAGAAGGGAAAAATGCCAAGGCGTGGTTATCAGGGTGATGATTTGGGTAAGTACTTACGTTGTTGAGCGTAGAATAACCACCTACCCAAGCGTTTTGAGTATCAGTAGCAAATGCATCAAGCGAGCGGTACAAGTTAGTACTACCTATAAATACTACGTTTTCGTCATCAAGCTTTACTCTTACAAACTGGTTGTAGTTAGCTTGGGCAAGGTTACCAACGTTTCCACCATAGGCAGGTAGGTTGCTTGAGCGGTTTTCCCAGGCACCACCGTTACCAGTAGTTCCATCACCATTACCTACACCCGCAGTATAAGTATATTTAAAAAAGCTATGGCCACTTACTCCAGCTCCAGGTGTAGCAGCAAAGAAGTAGGCTACATTTGTGTTAGAAGCAGCAATATCCAATACTACACGTGCATAAGAAACAGGCATGCTAGCAGGAGTAATGTCTGTCCAGTCGGTGCCATTGGTAGAACGGTAAATACCTTTGAAAGCAGTAGTAGAAGAACTAGCAATGGTAGCATACATTAAACCATTAGCTGCAATTTCTATATCAGTATATACTGCGTTACCACCGTCTATTACTTTGTTCCAGGTAGTACCACCATCAGTTGAGCGCCAGATAGCACCTGTACTTGTGCTGTAGGCACGTCCAGTAGCTAAATAAACATCACCAGTAGTAGGGTGTACTTTAATGTTCCAGGCAATACGGAAAGGGTTGTCATTTTCTGTTTCCAAAGAAGCAGTACTTGCCAACTGAACCCAGGTTAAACCATTGTCAGTAGACTTGTAAACTCCGCTACCTGCATAAATTGCAGAAAAAGAAGCACTGGCAGAGTTACCTCTACCCTCACCTGTGGCATAATACCAGGTATTTGGATTTTGAGGATCTTGAGCTACGGCAGTCACACTGTGGTGTTGCGACGCACCTGTTACCTTTGTCCAGCTTGCGCCTCTGTCGTCTGAGCGCCACATCCCGCCTGACACACCACCAGCCAAAATAAGATTTTCGTTGTTGATGTCAATGGCTAAAGCACGTGTACGACCACCTACATTGTAAGGACCGCGTTTTTGCCACTTTGCAGTACCAGGAAGAGCAGTAGTACTTTTTGCGTACTTGTTACCTTTGTTATACTGTTGTTGCAATTTGGCTTTAGGAGAGTATACATACTCTAGTTCCTTTCGGTGAATGCCTTCAGGAATTTTGCCCGTACGAGGGTCTTTCAACATATTTGTTTCGTACTTCAGTCTCCCGTTAGGATCATCCTTTACTTTCTGATAACCTTTTTTTCCAGGTTCTTGCTGGGCAGTAGCTAATTGAAAACTACTGATAAAAACAGCAAATGTTAGCAAAATTTTACCAATCGTAGTATATCGATTTCTCATACTTTAATAATAAGTGTAATAAATAAAAATAGTTGAATAATAAAGTGGTATTTGTTACCTAAATAATACTTGTATTTGTTGAGTGTAAAAATTGAATTTAATATCAAAGTCTTCATCATCCCTGATTTCAAAACCGTAAACATTTAGACACCCTTTGCCGTTGTGTATATGGCAGCTGTCAAATCTTAAAGTTTTGTAAAATAAATTTTTGATTGTATAAAAAGTGAGGCTTTACATTTAGCGATACTTTATTTTGATGGGGGTGCTGATAATGTTTCTAATAGTTCTAAAAATTGAGGTTTTGTGATGACTTTGAAAATATGTTGCAAACCTACCTTAATATAAAAATATCGCCTAAAATTGAGGGTAAACAAAAAGTAAACAACTAATAATTGAGGGTATCACTTTCCAATTATTTGGCTGAAAAAAGAAAACATAATTGAAGTCTATTTCCATAAAACACTCATTTTCAATTTATTATTTCTTTAAAGTAGGTAAACAAAAAAAACAACCAATATTAAAGTGAATAACAAAACTATAGCAACGTAAAATTCGTTAAAGGTAAATATTTCTTATAACTATTTGAGTTTTGTCATATATTTCTGCCCCAATAATTAAAGGTTATACAAAATAAACTTCTTCAATAAAGCAGTACACCGTTTATAAACGACACACATTCTCTACTCCAAACTCCTCCATCATCTGAACACACGCACTACTTGAAGCAAACTTCTGAACCTGTATTAAAAAATAATCTAATGAATCTTACTATTACTGGATACTCTACTGCATTATTTGCTACTTGGTATTTTGTCGAAGAACTGGGACTTTTATTTGATGCTGGTGAAGGCATTACTGCCAACCTATTGCAAAAGTCGAGAAAAATAAAACACGTTTTGATTTCCCATGCCGACCGTGACCACCTGACAGGGCTATTGCAATTTAACCAACTCAATGCCCGCTCAGGTTTACATATTCATTATCCCGCCGATTGTGGCTCTTTTCCAGCTTTAGCAGATTTTTGTCAGAAATTTGACCCACACATACAAGGTGCCATTTGGCACCCTACCACTAGTCAATCACGCATTGCTATCAAAGATGACTTTGTAGTAGAACCTGTACAAAATGGTCATGTAAAAGCCGCTGAAGGTGTAACCAAGAGTTTGAGCTATAAAGTAATGCAGATAAAACGAAAGCTTAAACCTGAACTGGCAAACTTGAGTGGTTTGGAAATAAAAAAAATCAAAGATGAAAAAGGCATCGAAGCAACCACCAATGAGATTCGCACCAATGTCATTAGCTATTCGGGTGATACTCCGGTAGAAGACTATGAACGGTTTAACCACTCCAAAATATTAATTCACGAAGCTACTTTTATAGACCAGGTAGCCAATAACAAAGAAAACCGTCACCCACATAGTTACCTTGAAGAAGTAATAGAAATGGTGGCAAGCATTGATGTAGAACAATTAATTTTAGGGCACTTTTCATCTCGTTACTCCAGCGAACATATCGATACTGCCATTCGGGAGTTATGCCATCAATACACCCTCAACATTCCGGTACACCGGGTATTACCAGGCCAGGTACACTGGGACATTTTACAAAACAGGCAGCCTTCAATCAACAAATAAATCCTGCACCTTTTCCAGTAAAACTTAAAATACAACTCCTTGTTTTCAAAACTCAAGGGGTTACCAATAGTTTCACTCCACCTCTACTCCTTTATTTTTTTTCGCTTGTCTTCAAGTTACACTTGAACTTTTTTACTCGCTATTTATTACAAGCAAGTGTATAGGGGAACATTACAATTGCACCTCTCTTTTAAAAGAATCTATTATTCACCATTGACAAATCAATATACTGATGAAAACAACGCTACTTGCCATTATTCTCTGCTGCATTTTTTCTTTCAGTGCTTATACTCAAAACAATAAAACTATTTCAGGTAAAGTAACCGATGTACAAGGTGAGGCACTTCCTGGAGTAAATGTTCTTATCAAAGGAACTAATCGTGGCACTGCTACCGATATTGATGGTAAATACTCTCTTAAGGTTCCCACTGGTGCTACGCTTGTATTTTCGTTTATAGCAATGAAACCAAAGGAGTTAGAAGTAGACGGAATGATCCAGGTTAAAGACTTGGAACTCTATAGTACGGGTAGTCACGAACAAAAGGATGTGGTAAGGAAGTGGAAAAAAGTAATACGCAAATTATCACTCAAGGCAATAGGCATATTGAAGGATGACAATTAATCACGGAAAAAAAAACAAGAGTTAAAAACTAACTATAATGAAAACTAAACACTTTATTTTAAGTACTGCTTTGCTTTGTGTAGTACTATTGGGCGCATTTGTTTTGCTCAACGATGACCAACTACTGAAACAGATCAACTTTGAGGCAAAGGATGTAACCAAGCAGAAAGCAGCCCCCGAAAAAATCTATCTACACGCTGACAAAACGCTTTATTACCCTGGCGAAGATGTGTGGTTTAGTGGCTATCTACAAGCAATCGGCAAGACAGACCGTAGTAAGGTAAGTACAGTGGCGTATGTAGAACTGCTCAACCCCAAAGGCAGTGTGATAAAAAAACTCACCCGCCCAGTACAAGGAGGAAAAATTGCAGGAAATTTTGCTTTGGGCAAAAGCTGGGCAGGTGGTGTATATACTTTGCGGGCTTACACCCAATGGCTTCAAAACTTTGGCAAAGTGGCTTTCTATGAAAAGAAAATTCAACTGCAAAAAGTGATTAAGCCACAATTGCTGCTGCAGCTTGACTTTAAAAAAGAAGCCTACGGAAACAATGATGTAGTAGAAGCCACCTTAGAGGCCAAGGACTTGAAATATAACTTTATTGCTTTTCAGACTATAGATTACCGGGTGCAGCTCTCAGGGCAGGCTTACCAAAAAGCTGAAGTGCTCACCAATGCCAAGGGCAAAGCATTGATAAAAATAAAACTGCCTGCTTCGCTCAAAGACAACGATGGATTACTGAATGTAGTGGTAAGCCATCAAGGGAAAACGGAGTCTATCAGCCGCTCCATACCTATTGTACTGGGCAATATTGATGTGCAGTTTTTGCCTGAAGGGGGCACTTGTGTCGGAGGCATCCCAGGCAAAATGGCTTTCAAGGCACTGAACGAGTTTGGTAAACCTGCCGATATAGAGGGCATAGTACTAGATAGCAAGGGCAATGAAGTACAAACATTTGCCAGTTTTCATCAAGGGATGGGGGCTTTTAAGTTTACCCCCAAAGCCAATGAAACCTACCAGGCACGCATTACCCGCCCTGCTGGAATAAAAACAACCTACTCCTTACCCACTGCCACCCGCAGTGGAGTAAGTATGCAAATAGAAAAACATAAAAAAAACAGCCTCAAGGTACATTACCAAAGCACCCGCCGCACTCCGGTTTTGCTGGTAGCCCAGAGCAACAGTCAAGTTTATTTTTCAAAAACACTATTGGCAGAAACCACCCAAAAAACTGTCACGATACAAACAGATAAAGTGCCGGTAGGGATCAGCAAAATCACCCTGTATAACGCTAAACAACAACCTGTATGTGAGCGGTTGTGGTTTGCCAACCCTGATAAAAACCTAAGGGTAACAATTAAAACCCGCAAAAAAAGCTACCAACCCCGCGAAAAGGTCGTGGCAGACATTGTGACTACCGACGAAAACGGGCAACCTGTGGTAGCTAACCTCTCAGTGGCAGTGGTAGATGACAAAATAATTAATCTGGCAGACGACAAACAAGATAACCTACTATCTTATATGCTGATGAGTGCCGAAATAAGCGGCAAGGTGTATGAGCCAAGTTTTTATTTCAATAAGCGCAAGCCCAAGGCGATTCCGGCGCTCGACTATGTAATGCTTACCCACGGCTGGCGCAGTTATGAGTTGCCCAAGAAAAAACACAAAAAAGAACTGTACAACATAATTACGGGTAAAATACTCAATGAAAAAACCAACCAAGCTACCAAAGCCCAAGTAAGCTTGTACGAATTATCGGGTAAGCAACGCTCAGTAAAAGTAAGTACAGGCAAAGATGGACGCTTTATGTTTGCCAATATAGACCCTACTACTGAAGTACAGTTGTTTGCCAAAGCCAACAATGGGCAACCTGTGATAATTACCTTGGACAGCCGAAAGATTAAGAGAAACTCATACAATATTACACTAGAGGAAAATCCACAAATGTTACAAGAAGTTGTAGTGACCAGATATGCCAATAAAACGAGTGCGCGAAGTGTTGGTTCAAGTGTTCAGGTGATTCAAAGAAACAATAACACCAGGGCTGCCGCCAGAAAAGCCAAGCGTCGTCGCCGAAAGAAAAGACGCAAGCAACAAAATAAGGCAGTAAATACAGTAAAAAAGAAAGCGCCCAAAAAACTGCCCAAAATAAGCGCGGTCAACAATCAACAACCGATCTCTAGCAACAAGAACTTGCCAGGTAGTAAAGACAGCATACTGCCCAAGTATTACAAGGGAGAATCCCTAAACTCGATGCGTAATGCTACCTTGGTGATCAATGGAAAGGTAATAAAAAATAAGGGAATGCTCAAAGCCATTGACCCAGATAACATTCAAACCCTCAAAACTGAAACGAGCAAAATAGCACGGGCAAAATATGGTCATCACATAAGCTCCAGCAAAGTACTGGCAATTACCACCAAAAAACCAGTACGCTGGCTGAAGAATGCTAATCAGGCAAATTATAAAATGAGCCCTTATGTAGCGGTCACAGCAAGCACCCACGTCAGTGCCGCCCAACTCAACTTTTCACGGGTAAAAAAGTATCAAGCTGTCAAATATACTGCCCCACAACCACGCAATGTGGTACGCACTGACTTCAGAAATACTATTTACTGGAACCCAGAGGTAATCACAGATAAAACAGGGAAAGCCACCCTTACTTTTTGGAACAATGACGCACTTACTTCTTTTAGAATAATAGCCGAAGGGGTAGGCGTGAACCAAAAACTGGGGCGTGCTGAACATACTTATTTTACCAAATTACCTTTTGAGCTCACCGCAAAAATACCAATGTACTTTACCGTAAATGATGAAATCAGCATTCCGGTATACCTCACCAATAATACTGACCGACCAATTGTGGGAAAACTAGTGGTACAAACACCAGATGCTATCAGGTTTAACAGCACTGGTGTAACTACCGAAGTATTGCCCTACACTACCCGTACTGTGTATTTGTCAGGGGTGACAATGCGTACACTGAAAGCAAAAGAAAACAATCAATTGCGCATTCGTTTTGCCAATAAACGATACCCAGAAAGTGTCAGCGAAACCATTGAGGTGTTTGCCAAAGGTTTTCCAGTGGCTCAGTCTTTTGGCGGAAACGCCCAAAACAACACTTTTAAGGTAAACATTCCAGAAGTAGTCAACAGCACTTTTAAGGTAGAGTTAAGCGCATATCCCAACGCATTGGGCGATTTGATAGATGGCGTGGCAAGCATTATCCGTCGTCCTTATGGGTGTTTCGAGCAAGTGTCTTCCAGCACTTACCCTAACATTATTGCGTTACAATTTTTAGAACAAACTAAAAGAACAGCTCCTGAACTAAAAGAAAAAGCCTTGAAATACATCGCTGATGGATACAAAAAACTTGCGGCTTATGAAACCAGTGAAAAGGGGTTTGATTGGTATGGCCAAACGCCTCCCCACGAGGGTTTGACAGCCTATGGCTTGATGGAGTTTTTGGAAATGCAGAAAGTATACAATGGTGTAGACCCTGCCTTGATAAAAAGAACCAAGCAGTGGTTGCTATCACGACGTGATGGCCAAGGTAATTTTAAACAAAACCGAGGTAAATATGGCTTTGCTGCTGCCAGTCAAACTGTAAACAATGCCTATGTTGTATACGCGTTATCGTTTGCCGGGGTAACTGAAGAAATTGAAAAGGAGTACAGAAAAGCCTATAAAGAAGCCGTGAAAAGTAAAGATGCCTACCGTATGGCACTGCTGGCGCTTGCTTCGGTAAAGCTAAATAAAACCCGTCAAACGTTGCGTCTACAACGCTTGCTCAAGCAACAACTTGCCAGCCAGGGAGTAGGCAAGTGCAATACCGAACAAACGATAGTACGGGCGGGGGGAGTATCTCGCCAGATAGAAACCAGTGCCCTGATGGTACTTGCCGAACTTCAGCAAAAATTGCCAGACTTGGGATACGTACAAAAACTGATCAACTTTATGCTCAGTAAACGAAGTGGAGGATACTTTGGCTCTACTCAAGGAACTATACTTGCGCTCAAAGCTTTGACTACCTACGCAAAACACCAGCCGCCGGGGCAAGAGAATGGTAAGCTGATGGTGTACCGTGATAACCAACTGATTGGTAGTGCTACTTACGCTAAAAAACAATTAGGAAAAATAAGCATCTCTGGTCTGGAAAAATTTCTGCAAAAAGGAGCGCAAAACCTTTCAGTAAAATTTGGGTCAAAACAACAGGTAATTCCATTTTCGCTCGATATCAATTACCACACTTATCAACCAGCGTCGAATCCAAAGTGTGCCCTTGCCCTAAAAACCACCCTGGCAACCAATACCGTAAATGTAAACGAAACTGTGCGCCTAACCACCGTAGTAACCAACCAACAGACACAGGGGGTGCCTTCGCCCATGGCTTTGGTGGGTATACCCTCAGGCTTGAGTGCCCAACCTTGGCAACTGAAAAAACTTCAGGAAGAAGGCAGGTTTGCTTACTATGAGCTCAATAAAGGTTATGTAATATTTTATTTCAGAGGCATTGCTGCCAAGGCAAGTCGAAAAATTCACCTTGACCTCAAGGCAGATGTGCCAGGAGTATACCGGGCAAAGGCAAGTAATGCTTACCTTTATTATACCAGTGAGTACAAACACTGGCAACCTGGAGTACATGTGGTGATAAAAAATAAAGAAGTGAATTAGGGCTAAGCCAAGGAATAGTGAGAAATTAAATTGCTATTCTTGAGGTAGAGGTTTTGTTTTGAGACGAGGCTATTTTTTGCGCCCATAGCAGCGCTACGGGCAAAAACCGATGGCTACAGCTACGCTGTGCCGAGCTCTGCCAACGGCTAAAAATAACGAAGTATCAAGGCGAAAAATCACCTCTCAGAGCGTAAATTTATTTTTGAACAATTCCCAAGCATTAGAAACATGAGATTTACGAGTAACTGCTTTTAAAAACAGTTACTCGCAATTCTTTTATAACTAAAAATAAGCATCCTATGAATTATTAGCTACCTATGAACCGAATCTACAGCAACTTGCTGTGATGAGCTCAACGCAGTTAAATAGGGTGTACCTAGAACCCTGTTGAGGCTTCTAACAAAGACCCATTACAGGTTATTTAGTCTTGCATTACCTCGGCAGGGTCAGTAATAGCCCCACGCCAGGCAGGCACCAAGGTAGCTGTAAGGTATGGAATAACCGACAAGGAACATATTGCCAAAAAACTACTCAGGTCAAATACCGGAAATAAATCGTAAGATGGGTACAACTCTGACCAACCAATAAGAAAAGGCTTGAGCAAAGGTGCATGGAATACAAATACATGTACATAGGCAATGATCATCCCGCTCAAGGTGGCCGAAAGAGATATAATGACTCCTTCCCAGAACTTCATCCATAGCACATCTGATATTTGCCAACCTACCGCCTTAAGTACGCCCAACTCTTTGCGATCTTCGGCACTTAGCCCACTGGCACGTTCCCAAGCGAGAATCAAAAAGGCAAAAATCGCCAAAATAGTTCCATAAATAAAAATACCGCCTCTCCAGCTAAACAATGCTTCATAAGTAGCCCCCAGTTGGTCTTTAGTAACTACCCGAATGCCCGAAAACCTTAGGTCAAGTTTTCTTCCAATATTTTCTATTTCGTTGCTGTTGCTAATTCTTAAGCTTACATCAGTTACCTCATTGGGCTGTAACCCTAATATCTCTTGGGCTGCCTTGGTAGGCAATACAATCAAGTCGCGGGTGAGTAAGTCAGATGCCGCCGTAAATGCTCCCACAATCTCAAAACTTTTTGCCTCTCCGGTATCATCATATACAGTGAGTCTATCGCCTACTTTTAGTTTTCTCAGTTCTAAAAAACCAGTGCCACACAAGGCCATCCCTGCTTGTAGTTTTCCTTGACGTGAGGTTTGCACCATAGAAAGCCCTTGCACCAAAGAATCGGAACCCACCACGGTAAACACAGCTCCAGTAGGCGAGTCATAGTTATACCCCCACACCCTGGGTATTACTGCTTGTACCCCACGAATGTCTTGCAATGAGTCTACAAAAGCCTTAGGCATAGGCACCAAACGCCCCCCAGCAAGTTTTTGTATCCATAGTTCGGGCACGTTTTTTAATACCGTACGGGTTTCGTGCTTGAGCGAAGTAGTAAAAAAAACAACCGAAGCATAAAAGGCTACTACCAAGGCATAAATAGCTACTAGAGCCACCTGTTTGCGCCAGCGCCGCAATAATGAATGTAAAGCGTAAGACAATAAATTGAACATGATCAAGGTCAATGGTGCGAATAAGCGGACAAAGAAATGCTAATAAAGACTATGTTCAAAACCTATAGTGCGTTTTTTGTATACCTAATCTGATATTGTAAAAATATAGGAACATTTTGTATGTAAGGTTTAACCAAAAAAAACGAATTACGTTAGTAAGTATCATAATCAAACACCTGCTGCTCCACTAAAACCCACCTATACTTTGGGTGATTTTCAACTAACTTTTAGAAAAGCATTTATTCATCAATACAAACATAAATCACTTATTGAAGCAAATATGCATACATTAAAGAAACTAATTTTCGTGATGATAGTGATGAGTTGCTGGCAATGTAAAACCAAAACACCCACTACCAACACCAGCACTACTACCAAAAGTAACGAAACAAAAGCTGTAGTTGATCAAGAACGCCCGGTAGCAAGAGGCACCATTAGAGTAATAGCCAAACTAGTAAAAGTAAAACCTATCAACACATCAGACCGAAATACTGCTTGTAGCAAAAACCCTTGTGAGGCAACCATTGCCGTAGAAAAAATAGTAGGCAAAGGTGCTTTTTTTGTGGGAGAAGTAAACCAGGGACAACAACTCGACACTTATTTTATAAAAACATTAGGCGCAACCAAAGATGTTTTTCCTGAGCTTAAAAAACATTTTCCCGGTTTAAAAAAAGGAGATCGCTTTGAAGCAGATATAATATATAGTCGCAAAGCAGCCAACAATCTTAATTATCAAGTAGTTTCTTATCAACCTCTTTCGAAATAACTTTTTATAATTATTCATCAACAGCTCTGTCAGAATCACCTATTCCTGAGGGTAGTCATTCTCGCTCTTTCAGGACACATTATTTTTACAGTTACTTAGGCAAAGTAAATATTTACATTTTATGAAAAAACATTGTATACTATTCAATACCCTAATGATTTTCATTGTTTTTGGGTGGATTACTGCCCAGGCTCAACAAACAACCAAAGTCAAGAAGGTAAAAGAAAACCGCATAGAACGGCTAAAGCACGAAACAATGATGTTGCGCGACCCTGCCACAGGTAAAATACCGCTCAACATGAGAGAGAAAGAACTCAATTATGTATATAGTTCCAGAGCACGTTTGTTACCTTCGCTCAACCCCAATGCCCGTACTACTGGCGGAGCTTTTAGTATAAGAGGGCCCTACAATGTAGGAGGGCGTACCCGTGCCCTTGGGGTAGATACCCGTAACACCAGCATTATAATGATAGGCGGAGCCTCAGGAGGACTTTATCGTTCTACCAATGGAGGTACCAGCTGGACAATGGTATCAAGCCCTAACACCAATCCATCTATTACTGGTATAGCTCAAGACCCAATCAATCAAGACACTTGGTATTACACTACAGGTGAGGCTATAGGTACTGTATCTACCAATATGGGAGGTGCTACTTATCTAGGCGATGGGGTATTCAAATCTACTGATAACGGCGCCACCTGGTCGCAATTGTCAAGTACTAAACCCACCAGCAGTGTTACCTTCGGAGGAGGTACCAGGGCAGAGTGGCAGTTTTGCCACGACATTGTCATAGACCCTATCAACAGTGCTGTGTTGGTTGCCAACTTTAAAGGGGTTTACCGCTCTACAGATGGGGGTACTTCCTGGACTCAAGTACTGGATGCTAAAGCTAGTTTTACAACAGACCTGACCCAAATGGACGTGCTTAAAACAGGAGTTTCGTCTAAGGTATACTATGCAGGTACTCACAGTTCAGGCACCAACAAAGGTTTTTTCACCTCAACTGATGGAATTACTTGGACTAAAATCACTTCTCCAGGATCTATGCCTACTTCCTGGGAACGCATAGAAGTAGCAATAGCCCCTTCTAACTCCAACATCGTGTGGTTTTTTGTATCCAACCAATCTAAAACTTATAAGCTTTATAAGTATGAAGCCGGAGGTGCAGGCTGGACAGACCGCTCAGCAAACTTACCTGCTGTAGGGGGCAATGTGGGTAACCTCAATACTCAAGGCTCTTATAACATGATCATGTCTGTAAAACCAGACAATGAAAACTATGTCTTTATTGGGGGCACCAGTCTTTATCGCTCCAGTGATGGCTTTGCCACCGCAGTAAACACCAACAACACAGGAAACTCTCGATGGATAGGTGGTTACTCTCCCGACAATGATATTAGCCGCTACCCCAACCACCACCCCGATATACACTCTTTTATATTTATGCCCAACAGCAACACCGAAGTATTGTGTGGACACGATGGAGGCGTAAGTAAAGGAGACATCACGGCTACTGATGGTACTCCCACCGGAAGAAGCAAACCTCACCCTGTTACCTGGACAGCCCTCAATAATGGATATTATACCACACAGGCTTATTCTATAGCCATTGACCCTACTACCAGTGGCGACAACCGACTGATCATGGGCTTTCAAGACAATGGCAACTGGTCAGTAAACGCTACCGGAAGCACTTCTGTATGGGGCGAAGAAGTAGGCGGAGGTGACGGGTGTTACACTGCCATAGTTGCCGGAAAGAATATTCGTTACATCAGTACTCAGAATGGGTCGGTAGCACGTATCGAAGGAACCGATCCACAAAATCCGACATCTAACAACCACGTACATCCTTCAAAAGAAAGTATTGCAAGTGGGGGCTACAATGTTTCAGGGCAGTTGTTTGTAAACCCTTTTATACTGGATAAAAATGATCAAAAAATCATGTACTATCCAGCTGGTACTGAGTTGTGGAGACATAAAGATGTAGAATCAATCAATACAGGGTGGAACTTTAGCGGTACCAAAGCTACTGGCTGGGAACAACTCACGTCTGCCTCTATTGGTTCTGGAAAAATATCTGTACTGGCAGTGTCTAAAAGTACCGCCAATGTATTGTACTATGGTACTACCGATGGGCAACTATACAAACTAACAAATGCCAACACGGGAACTTCTCCTACCCGTACCAATATTTATACGGGTAAAGGATTTCCATCTGGGGCACACGTAAGCTGTATAGCCGTAGACGAAGAGGATGCTAATAATGTGTTTGTAACTTTCTCAAACTACAAGGTAAAAAGTGTATTTCACTCTACCGACGGGGGCAGCAACTGGACAGATGTAAGTGGTAACTTGGAAGAAAATACTGATGGAAGTGGCAATGGAGCTTCGGTGCGTTGGCTTGCCATACATAAGCCTGCTACTGGAAACAAACTATACTATGCGGGTACAAGTACTGGGTTGTACTTTACCAATGCGCTCAATGGTACCAGTACTTCGTGGACTCAGGTAAGCGCCGATGTAATAGGTAATGTACCCGTGTCTATGATCAAGACCAGATCAGTGGATGGTTTGATCGCAGTAGGAACTCATGGTAAAGGTGCTTTTAGTGCTACAGTGACCGATGGTAACAACACCAATGCTCCCATTGCCAATACTTTGTTGCCAGCAAACAATGGAACCAATATATCGGTGGCCACCAACCTGGTAATCACCTTCAACGAAAATGTAGCAAAAGGTACTGGTAATATTACTATCAAAAAAGACACAGACGATGCCGTAGTAGCTACCATTGATGTTACCAGCAGTCAGGTGAGCGTATCAAACGCTACAGTAACCATTGACCCAACCAACAACCTGGCTACCAGTACTAAGTTTTATGTTGAAGTAGCCTCAGGCGCTTTCAAAAATGGAAGTGGAACTTCTTTTGCTGGAATCAGCGGCAAAAATAGCTGGGCTTTTACTACTTCCAGTTCTGCGGTAGGCATTAGTAGTTCATTACAACAACTCCTCAAAATATACCCTAATCCTACAAGTCGTCAGGTATCTATCCGTTTAGAAAAACTAAACGTAGAGCTTGCCAAAGCCGAACTATACAATAGTAAAGGTGAGTTGGT
The DNA here is from genome assembly GCF_000169175.1 of Microscilla marina ATCC 23134. Classification (NCBI taxonomy): domain Bacteria; kingdom Pseudomonadati; phylum Bacteroidota; class Cytophagia; order Cytophagales; family Microscillaceae; genus Microscilla; species Microscilla marina. The sequence goes on along the minus strand of NZ_AAWS01000005.1, from coordinate 49,617 downwards.
GGCTGAAAAACTACTCAGACAAGTACGCAACAATGACGTAGAGGGTGGCTTAGATGTGAGCAAACTTCCCAAAGGCACTTATGTGCTCAAGGTAATCACTCCTAAACAAGTAATTTCACGCACTTTGGTAGTGCAGTAATTGCGCTCATCAGTACAACACGTAAAAAAGGGTAGCCACAATGGCTACCCTTTTTTATATATTTTACATTCCAAAAATTGCCCGCGATTTACGCTCATCATCTTTCAATTTAAGCTTGAGCGCTTCCAACGAATCCAGTTTTTCGTCTCCCCTGATTTTAGCTACCAGGCAAAGATTTAAAGATTCTTCATATATATCACGGTCAAAGTCAAACAGGTTCACTTCTATACGCCGTTGGGTTGCCCCTGACAAAGTAGGACGATTGCCAATATACAACATTCCCCTGAGTTGTTCGTCTCCCAGTATTGCCTCTACGGCATAAATACCATCTGCCGGAATCAACTTAAAAGTTTCAGGAATATTCAGATTAGCCGTAGGAAAACCCATCGTTCGTCCAATCTTATCACCATGCATTACTTTACCTTCGATGCTATAAGCATATCCCAAATATTGGTTGGCAATTTCAATATTTCCTTCTAAAAGCGCATTGCGTATTTTGGTAGAGCTAATGACCACATCATCTATGTCATGTCGCGAAATTTCTTCAATTTCAAAACCATAGCTCGACGCGTGTTCTTTGAGATAGTCAAATCCTCCTTCTCGGTTTTTGCCAAAACGATGGTCATAACCAATGACTAGTTTTTGAGTACCTACCCCCTGCACATATACCTGCTTGATAAAAGCATCAGGGCTCAGCTGAGAAAACTCTTTGGTAAAAGGTAATACTACCAAATGATCAATGCCATGCTTTTCAAGTAATCGGGCTTTTTCGTTGATGGTAGATAGTAACTTCAGGTCGGTGTTGCCATCAGACAACACAATGCGGGGATGTGGCCAAAATGTAATAAGAACGGTTTCGCCCTTACTTTTGCTACTTATTTCTCTGATACGAGCAAGAATTTTCTGATGTCCTACATGCACACCATCAAAAGTACCACTGGTTACTATAGTATATTCTCCGGGAGTAAATGAGGCTAATCCCCTGTGTATTTTCATATAAATTAAGATACGTCTTAAGGGTACTTGGCACCCCTATTGGTTGCTTGTCAAAAAACTGCCACAAATATACATAATCTGACCATTAGTAAAAGTCGAGACTCTGACAGGTTTAGTTTTTAATGGCAGGTTCAAAATAGGTATCCGGAATTTAGAAAGAATTCAAAAGCCAATAAGGCAAAAAATTGACCACTCTGTAGAGTCTACCTGCTCTGGCGAGTTTCTAAACTCCGAACTCAATTCGGAGCTCAACGCAACTAATTTGGCTATTTTTTAACGATGCCTGACAAAGAAATTTAAACTAAAAACGAACAGTTATTACAAACACATCACTTAGCATCAGACGCCCCCTTTGCAGGGGTTTGCAAATGCTCAAATAAAGTCATAAACTCCTCTACAGTATAGGCGTCATTTACCTCAAAATCACCTATTTTAGTTCGCCTGAGTGCAGATAAATATGCTCCAGCATTCATTGCTTTACCAAAATCACGCGCCAGGCTTCTTATATACGTTCCTTTAGAACAAACCACCCGAAAGCGGAGTGTAGGCAGGGTAATATCAATAATTTCAAATGCGTGAATAGTTATTTTTCGAGGATCTATTTCTACTACTTGCCCTTTGCGAGCGTGTTTGTACAGCCGTTTGCCATCTACTTTTACTGCCGAAAACATAGGAGGAATCTGATCAATATCCCCAACAAAACGTTGTACTGTTTCTTGTATCATACTTTCGTCAATATGAGCAATATCAAAAGTTTGGTTTACTTCTGTCTCTGCATCAAACGAAGGGGTAGTAGCACCCAGCGTAATTTCTCCAGTATACTCTTTTTGCTGGGCTTGATATGCCTCAATGGTTTTGGTTTTTTTGCCAGTACACAAAATCAACAAGCCAGTAGCAAGTGGGTCAAGCGTACCAGCGTGTCCAACCTTTACCTTTCCTTCTTTCTTGCGAATCAGATTTCTTACTTTTGCCACTACATCAAACGATGTCCACTCCAGAGGCTTGTCTAACAATAGCACCTCCCCTTCTTTGAAGAGCAACTCGTTAAGATTTGTTTTTTTCATGAACGAAACTCAATACTTAGGAATGGTTCAAAAATAAATTTACACTCTGAGAGGTGATTTTTCGCCTTGATACTTCGTTATTTTTCGCCGTTGGCAGAGCTCGGCACAGCGTAGCTGTAGCCATCGGTTATTGCCTGTAGCGCTGCTATGGGCGCAAAAAATAGCCTCGTCTCAAAACAAAACCTCTACCTCAAGAATAGCAATTTAATTGCTCACCATTCCTTAGAAATATACCATAATACCTAAAGGCAGTTTTTATACCTGTAGCTTTACCCCCATTGCCCACATAATAAGAATAGCCAACCCTACTACAATACGGTAGTAACCAAATACTTTGAAACCGTACTTGGTCAAGAAACTAATAAAGAACTTGATAGCCAACAGAGCGACTACAAAAGCCACTACATTGCCTATGACCAAGGCTTCTATATTTTCGGTAATGGCAGCAGGACTTTCTTTGTAGGTTTTAAGCAGTTTATAACCCGCTGCAGCAAGCATAGTGGGTACCGCCAAAAAGAATGAGAATTCGGCTGCTTGCTTACGGTTAAGTTTTTGGGTCATAGCCCCTATAATAGTAGCCGCCGAACGAGAGGTGCCCGGAATCATAGCAATGCATTGAAAAAAGCCAATCTTAAGCGCTGTAGGGTATTTTAACTCAATATCGTGGTCTTTTTCAGGATCGTAAGTAAACCAACGGTCTACAAAGATCAACAAAATGCCTCCCAGTACCAGCATTACCGCTACTACTATTACACTTTCGAGCAACATATCTATGTAGTCGTTTAAGAGTAAACCTATCACTGCTGCAGGCAAAAAAGCTACAAATAGTTTAAAGTAAAAATCAAGACTTTGAAAAAACCGTCGCCAGTACAATACCACTACTGACAATATAGCTCCAAATTGGATAGAGACTTCATAGGTTTTTACAAAAGTGTTTTCATTAATTCCCATAACAGAAGATGCTATGATCATGTGCCCTGTGGAAGATACGGGCAAAAATTCGGTAATACCCTCAATAATTGCCAAAATGAGGTTTTGTACTATAGTCATATTATAGTATAAATCAGAAAAAGTTTGTTGGAATAGAGGAAATGACTGACCTAAAACAAAAACAGTAAAAGTTGTTGTATTTGATCAGGGTGCTGAAAATTGAGTCTAACGATTTGTTTTTTCTGCTTCTTTTTTCATTGCCATTTCGTCGCGCTGGTTTTTGCTCTTTTTCTTATTGAAAAATATAGCGACAAAAGGTACCATAAACGCCAAAAAAACTAAAATAGGTCCAAAAGTAAGTCCCATAAAACCAAAGCCAAATTCTGTTTTATCAGCAGACATTACTAGGTAACCAATCACTAACAAAGCAATACCACCTAACATTAACAGATAGTTTTCGCGGGTAAACGGCATCTGATCTTTTTTCTCTCCCATAATCTCAATAAGCTAATTTATCGATACAATGTATATTTGTGTAAAAGGGTGTAAGACCCACCTCAAACCTGGTAGGTTTTGGTTTTTAAGCTTCCAACTCAAGTCTCACACCCAAAATTATCAATTGCAAATCTACTAAAAGAATTGAATTATGGCTTGTTAAAAAAACTTAAATTAAAAAAACAGCTGGACAAATACACAAAAAAGCCTGTGATCACTTGTGGATCACAGGCTTTTGTATGATTGATACAATACCATAAGTTTTACTTCAATCGGATATTTTGTACTACAAACACCTTACAGGAGAAAGATTCGGACTTTTTACCTGTGATGGGGTGGTAACTTACCGGACGTTGTGATATTTGATTGGGATCGGGTTTTATATTTTTGATTTTAATATATCCGTCGATTGCTACCTTTTTACCTGCAAAAGCAAGCATTTTCTTACCCTTGACATTTTTTCCATGTCCTTGCAACACGATCTCTTTACCCTTGTCGGTACGAATCACTAGATAGTCAGATTTGTGGGCGCAATAACTCTGGGTCGATTTTGTCCAATCTTTATGCAAAATCACGCCAGACATTTGTATCCGGGTGTGACGCGACTGCTGTAGTTTTCGTTGCCCCAGGGTAGGTAATGCCATAAAAGTAACCAATACTAATGTCAGGCTTAATTTCTGAGGAAAAACTGGGAATATTCGCTTCATAATATCTTAAAGGTTTGGTGTCTTTAAACTCTCTGTCTGAATTATTAAACGCAAACCAGTCAATGATTGTTAAAACAACACAAACCATTGAGCAAATATATAAGAGCAAACAGTGTTACTTACTAAAACATTCAGCAATGATTCTTAATTTTTGCAGAATTTATTACAAAGCCTACTGATCAATACAACGCATCCAAAGGCATTTGCAAATACTTGTTGGTAGCCCGGTAAGTACTCCAAACCCCTACCAATGCCCCCAAGCTAATCAATCCCAGCGATAATACTACAAAGTGGCTCAAAGAATATAAACTTGCCAGCTCTTTGACTTGTAGTTGTAAGTATTGCAAAAATAACCACAAAAGTATACTTGCCAAAGCACCACTCATGCCTCCTTGAACAGCAAACTGCTTAATGAAGGGCTGGCGAATAAAAGCATCGGTGGCTCCTACCAATTGCATGCTTCTGATGACCAACCTTTGAGCAAACAATGAAATCTTGATAATATGATCAATCAACATAAACACTGTAAGCATAATAAACCCACCAAACACTAAAAAGAACAAGCCTATTTTGGCTACATTATCATTGATTTCTTTAACCATGTTTTCCACAATGCTTACCTCATACACTTCGGGTATACGCTCTAACTCAGCCCTTATTTTTTTCAAGGCAGATTTTTCATACAACTCAGGCTTTATTTTTAGCAAAAAAGCATCGTGCAATGGATTGTCATTGAGTAACTCCTGAAAATTTTCTTCTACTTTTTCAGTCAATTGTCGGGCAGCTTCTTCCTTTGACACAAAGGTAATTGCAGGTTGTTGATTATTTTTTGCCACAAAACTTTTGCTGGACAACTGCTCCTTTACTTGTTGTTGTTGGGTAGTGGTTGTACCTTTTTTCAAAAAAACCTGCACTTCCAGGTTTTCTTTGATCAAACGCCCCAATTGATGTGTCTGGAGCACTAACAACCCACACAAACCCAACATAAACAAAGCAGTAGTAATGCTTACCACTACATTGATAAGTTGTAGTCTGGAAGATTTATTTTTTGGTGGTTTTCGGTTATTTTTCTTGTTTTTGGCTACCACTTTATCCAACTGTTTTTAAGGGTTAGTACATGAACTCATCTCATTTTTTGGTAAAAAACCATTGGTTCTTTACTCAATTTAAAAACTTCAAGAAAGATGTTTATGAAGAGAGCCGCCAAAAATACATAAATATTAGGCAATACAAAACAAAAAGCCTTTTGAGCTACTTGACTCAAAAGGCTTTATTGTTATATATAAATTTTAAATAAATGTGTGTGCGCGTTTAATCTCCACCAAAAAACATTTGTTTGCGTTTTTTCACCTGATCAATAATTTTCTGGTCGGTTACTTGTTTTGGAGGAACAGGCTCTACCTGGTTAGGCTTTAATTCGTATACCTTGCCTTGGTAATATAAATAGTGCTTAGTGATACCGTGTGACTCTAGGGGTATTTGATAGCCTTTAGACTCGCTATTGGTTAAAAATAAGCCATCGTTGTAATATTGATAGAGCAACTCTTTGTTTTGAGGAACAGCAGCAGAACTCCCACTTGATTCTTCTTTTCGAGCCTCTATCTCACGTGGTGTGTTCTTCTTTTTGAGTTGTTGTTCTTGTTTTATTTTTTTCAACAACGCATTCTGATAATTATGTTGAGGGGTTTGGGTGATTCGGGAAATAGAAGGTATAGTAGCAATGACTACTTTTTCTTTCTTGTGTTGTTCAGCTACTGGGGTATGCTTTAGCTTGATATAAGGAACAAAACTCAGCTCATTGTAATAGCTGGCAGGAGCAGCTTTTTCGGCGGAAATATTGCTTTTTGTTCCATAAAAAAGGGCAAATAAGGTAATGGTGGTGGCCACAATACTTACCAAAAGTACACTTTCGAGTAAATTGATGCGAGAAAGACTATAAGACACTGGTTCTACCTGAATATTATTCAAGCGATGTTTCAGCTGAGCCTTGCGTTGGTCTTGCATCGACTGAATCGTTTCTTGTTGCAAGTCGAGCTCATTTTTTAATACAGGGTCTTGCTCAATCAGTTCTTCGAAGGCAATTTTTTCACTTTCGGAAAGATTGCCTAGAATGTAGTTCTCTATCTTATCTGAGTAAAAATATTTGTTCATCATTTGTCAGTCCAAAAAATCAGTAGCTTTGTATTTTGATTTTATCAATGCATCAAGTTCTTTTTTGCATTTGTATTTCTTGGTTTTGGCGGTGTCAGAGTTAGCAAAACCAAGTTTCTTTGCTATGTTACTCATTGACATACCATCAAAGTAATAGTACATCAATACCTTTCTGCAGGTGTCACCCAAACTATTAATACACTTGTGTATAATAAGTTCGCGTTCTTCCTTATCAAAAGTATTATATTCTTTGCCGTCTTTCACCTCATTGGAAAGCCTACTTTTGCGCTCTAATTCTTTGCGCCACAGGTTTTGGCAAATACTGTAAATAAAAGTACTTATTTTGGAAGTAAGCACAAAATCTTGTTTAGTGGCTTTTTGCCAAAAAATAATCACCGATTCCTGGTAAACATCTTTGGCTTCTTCCTCGGTTCCATTATTATTTAGAACCATGCGTGTCATCATCTTATAATTTTTCTTATAAAGATAATCTAAAGCACCTTCATCTCCCTGTTTAATCCTTTTTATTATTTCACTATCTCTCATTATGTAAAAGCAGCGCTTATGTTTAAATACTACGCGAGAAAAAATGGTAACCTGATATTGAGAAAAAAAGTAAATAAATATTTCTATCAAATTTTTACGAAGTGACTTTTATTCCCATCAGGCACTATGTTGTGGTAAACTTATTAGAACTTCGCTCTACAGTAAACAAACGGCTACACAAGATAAAATGTTACTTTTTAAATAACAAGCCTTTAGACAGTTGAATGGTGCATTATAGGTATACAAGTAATGATTTTGGGTAAATTACAGATTTATTTACTGGCATAAGGCAGACATAAAAGGGTTCGCTCTCGTCAAAATTATGTATTATTGCCCCCTCAAAACAAAAGAAAGCCATAGAGATGCACGAAGTTTTAAATCAAAATTTGTTTTTTATTGAAGAGCAAGTGGGCTTGCTCAGGGCAGCCAATAATTATGATGTGTACAACCCCAGGACACAGGCGCTTATCCTGACCTGCCAAGAAGAAAACCTCAGTTTTTTGACTAAAATCACTCGTTTTACCCCCTTCAAAACCAGAAGTAGTTTTCACCTGAAAGTAAGCGACAACGAAGGAGAAACCTTGTTTTATATAACACGCAAGGCTACCATAAACCCCCACGTTACCCCCATTGAAGTGTACAACCCTGCCGATCAGCTGATTGGCAGGGTTCAGCCACAAAAAACACCGAAAAACAGTTTTGAGGTGTTCAACTCAGCCAATGAGGCAACCTATATGATTAACAAGTCAAATGACCAGGAATTTGTATTTTCAGAAGGCAGTCAAACCTTGGCAAACATTAGTAAAAAGTGGGCAGGAGCCAGCAAAGAGCTATTAACCAGTGCTGACAACTACTTGCTTCAGATAATGGTAACAGTGCCCCCTAATGAGCCAGTAAGGGCATTGATTCTTGCCGCAGTGTTATGTATAGATATGGTACTGTATGAATAGTATCTAACAATAGTTAAACTAAACACACCACAAAGTAAAATCAACTAATTCAAAAAGTTAGTATATTATTTGTCGTTATAATGAAATATAATTTCATAGTAAGACATACAGGCATATATAAAATTATGATTTTTTTGAAAAACAATAGCAAAATATTGACTTTGCTAAAAAGTGATGCAAGCATAGAGCTTGCTTTTCAATTAATTTTAACTCAAAAAATAGGCTTTAACAAGGAGATAAGCCAAGAATTAAGAAAACATCCTTACTTATGCATAAAATACGGACTGGAAACAGCTTATATCAGTCAGTTAAAAAAGTTATACCTTACCCGCCTTCAACTCAATGAATTTCCTTCCGAAATACTCCCTATTCAAGGTTTAACCCAACTTAACCTGGCACACAATCAACTAGACAAGCTACCCCCTGATATTGCTCGTTTTACGCAACTGGAGGTGCTCAATTTATCTGCTAACCAGTTTAGTGTGTTCCCAATGGAGGTACTCAAACTAACCAAGCTAAAGGTGCTGTACCTGGGTAATAACCAACTACAGTGCTTGCCTGCCGAAATTAAACAATTGAGCAACCTGATAGCACTAGACTTGTCGCACAACCCTTTGGGTGGCATGCCCAAACTTGAGAGTTTACCTAAATTAAAAGAATTGGTATATCAGGGTAACTTGATGTCTAAGGGGGCTTTGGCAATGGTTCGCCAGTACTTACCCAACTGTGAGGTATACACCTAATACAAGGGTGGTGAGTTATCGGGGAGTATGTCTTTACTCCCTGATAAACTTTATATTTATAGGAATAGTCTCAAAATATTCCTGAAAATCTTCTCCAATGGTCATTATATCAGCATCGTCGGTATGCACAAACCAATTCACCTCTGTCCACACTTTAGAGGACTTATAGTAGTCTTCCAAAATACTAATGATCATCACAAACCTTTTAGAAGTCCCAGTATTGAGATAGTTCATGCAAAAATTAAACTCAATAGGTTGGGTGTTTTTGGTCAAAAACTCTTGCAACCACTCCATGATTGGCTCAAAAAAAGCCACAGTATCATCACTGTATGACTCTCCTGATATTTCAAAAATATTAGTTTTTGTATCCAGCCACACCTTAGGGGTATAAGGAGTTGACTCGATGAGTAAACTTTTCATAACACAAATATTATTAATAATCTTGCCCAATTAACCTAATTTATGAAGGGTTGTTGTATTATACTTCCTCAATAGGAGTATCTTTTTTTTGCAAGATTACTTAAAAAATAATTGCCTTAAAAGTCAATATTAAAAGTAAATGTAAGTTATCACCAAACACAGAGCTTAACACACCCACAAAGCCACTTAGGTTGTATGATATTACTCCGGCTACGTTGTAGTGGCAAAACTACCCCAAGGCAACAAAGACTATTTAAAATTACCTTACCCCCCTACTTTCTCAAATACCCAAAAAGGGTGGTCATCATGACTTACCTGAATAAAACCTTCATGCTCAGGCTTAAGGTATTGCTTGTTGGGTTGGTCCGCAACATCTACATAAGGCATTAGGTTTTCGGTTTGAGGCGGAATTTCGGTAGCAATTGGCAATACTTTGAAGAGAGTATCGGCTGTGACCCACTTTTTCCAGGCACCTTGTGCTACATAAAAGGCTTTAAACTCGTGACTAAACACAATGACGTCCATTTTTTCCAGAAAATCGCGTTTAACCAAGTCTTGATCAAATTGGGTAATGATATTGACTGATACGTGGTTGCGGTGGTATAAGTATTTCAAACCATGTTCTACCAGGTTATCATTTACTGCTATTATTTCTATAGGATATTGGTTGGCAGTTTGCGTACGAATGTTTTCAAAACTGGTCTCTTGGCATACTACTACGTCTATCTTGATGCCCCACTGAAGTACCTGGTCAAGGGCTTGCTCTACCACTACCAAGGTGGGGCTCCACTCTAGCAACTGTTGGATAAACTCCAGATTGCTGGCTTCAGGCTCTATGATAAACAAGGCTGGCTCTTGCTCATCTCTCACTACATGATGGGAGGACATAATTTTATAGGGTTTGGTTTTTCAATCACTACAAAATAACAAAAAAGAAATGGTTATTCAATTACAAATAAACCCCTTCTGGGCAAAAACAAGTGAAACAGTAATAAAACCTGAGTTCACGCACTAATGCTTGCTTCGCTGGTATTGGGCAAAAAATTAATTCACCAAAAACTCCTCCTTTCTTTGGTTAAAAAGCTGGCTTTTTTGAGCCATCTGTTTACCCATCAACGTATACACCATAAGGCAAATAAAACACCTATTTTGTGTTGCCTTTTCCTCCTCTAAACTCTTTCGTATTGATCTACATAAAGTGGTAGGTTGTATATAGATGGGGTATGAATGTATAAGAAGATAAACCGTATACTGAAGGGAGCGTTGTTAGTAGTAAAAATCACATAACCGATTAAATCATTATGAAAAAATTAGCGCATCTATTCTCTATAATCTTTATGATGTCTTTGATAGCTTTTACGCATGAAGGACAAGCTCAGCGAGTGAAAAAACGTGAAGTGAAAGCCGGAAAAATGGCTCGAAGAGAGGCTCGTAAATTTAAAAAAGAAGGTTGGAGAGTTCTCCCTGGATCATTGCCTATGCAAAAACTGCTGGATCGTTCGTGGAGAAAACAACTTGGTGAAGATGATTACGGTAAAGCAAAATATATTTGGGCGGCAGGTAATGGAGTAGCAGGCTCACAGGCAGCTGCCAACATGCAAGCAATGGAGGTAGCCAAGCTTCAACTTGCCGGACAACTGGAAAGTAATTTAACAGCTATTGCAAAAACGTCTATAGCCAACAACCAAAGAACCAAAGCCAAAGCAGAAACTGTAACCAAGGTAGTAACTGCTGCCAAAAATACCATTATTACCCGTTTGCGTAATGTAGAACCTACTTACAAGATTTACCGTGAGGTAACCGAAACTGTCCGTCGTAAGAAAAGAAGGCGTGGTATTAAGGTAGAAAATGGAAACATTGAAGTACAGGTAATGTTGTTTTACAACAAAAAAGAAGCCGCAGCGATTGTAGAAGAAGAAGTGAAGAAGGCTTTGAAAGAAGAGGTAGAAGATATTCATAAAGAGGTAAATGACTTGAAAAAGAAGAACTAAATAGATGGTTAGAATGGTTAAATGGTTTTATTGTGATAAGCTATTTAACTTGAAGAGGGTATGCCCCTTATATACTAAAAAAACCAAGCCCATTTTATAAAAAAATAATGCAAATTTGAACCAACAATACACTTTTACACTATATTTTTACTAAATATTGAGGTTAGATACTTTTATAGATCTAACCTTTTTTTATTGGGTAATAAACCCGTTCATGCATCACTAAAACAACTTCCATACAATGAAAAACGATCACTTACATACTGCTTTTTTTATCCTCATACTGCTCACACTAGCCAGCAGTTTGCAGGCACAACGCACCATTGCTGTGGGCGGTAAATCACAAATCTTACTCAATGACTCTTACTGTATAGGCGAGGTAAAACGAATGGCGGTTGACCAAGCAAAAATAAACGCCCTTGAAACAGCCTACGGGCGGGTGATTGTGCAAGGGACAAGTACCTATGTAGAAAATATTATTACAGGTGAAAAGGTGAAAACCAACACCAAAATGAACACCATTGCCAACTCTATGGTAAAGGGCGAATGGGTAAAAACAAAAAAAACAACGATGGAATGGGTAGTAAGAGAAAAGCCCAAGGGAGGGCAAGAGCTGTGGCTGATGTGTGAAATAAAAGGAAGTGCCCGTGAGATTAAAGACAGCAAGGTTGATTTTGAGGTGTTTACAATGAATTGTAATAACAACCCTGACAAATGCAAAACTGAGCAGTTTAAAAGCCGTGAAGAACTGTACATGCACTTTAAAACAGCCTCTAAAGGGTACTTGAGCGTGTTTATGGAAGAGTCGGGCACAGTGTACCGATTACTGCCCTACCCCAACATGCACGAGTCTTACGAAAACGCTGTGCCTGTAAAAGCGGATCAGGCGTATACCTTGTTTTCTGAGAAACATTACGACTATTTCAAAAACTCTACTCCCGATGAGATTATGGAGTATATAATGACTACTGGAGGTAAATCTCAATTGTTTAATCGTATATTTGTTGTGTTTTCTAAAAAGGCATTCAAGAAGCCCTTGTTATCTAACCATACTACCGGGCTTAAAGTAACTACACCAGAAAAGTTTCAAAAATGGTTGGGCACAAACCGGGCTGTAGACCCTTTGTTTCAGGTAAAAACCCTGGATATAACAGTTACTCAATTTAAAAAATAAACATGCGATGCGCTACAACTTAGACAATAAAAGGTTTGTAACTACACACAATGAGTCGGGCTTATCGTCTGCTCACACTATTTTCCATTATTTTCAAGAAGGTGACACCATTCGCGGAAGCTATAAAGGTGGTGAGGTAAAAACAGGTTTATTGGTAGGCAAACAAACCGCTCCTAATCAAATAATGTTGCGGTTTCAATGCATTACGCAGGCAGGCATACTAATGAGTGGGCAATCGGAAGGTACTATTGGACAAAATGACGCAGGTTTGCTTACGCTGGAGTTTAGCTGGCGATGGCTCGATGGTGACCAATCGGGGGGTATATCGCATTATGTAGAGATTGTTTAACGTGCTGGCTTTTGATGGTCAATCAATACTGTTTATTGCTAAGATGCTCCAGCCACCCGTTTCTTTCGCGGGGTTGGCAGAGCGACAAATGCCTACTTTAAATTATACACCATGAACTTTTGCAGTAAATGTGGTTCAGATAATGTCCACCTTCATTTAGAACAAGAAAGTTTTGTACGATATGCTTGCCAAGCCTGTGATGCCATTCATTACAAAAACCCACTGCTGGTAGTAGGCTGTGTGCCTGTTTACCAACAACAAGTATTGCTTTGTAAACGAGGCATAGAACCACGCAAGGGCTACTGGAACTTGCCTGCAGGTTTTATGGAGCTCAACGAAAGCGTAACCGCTGGAGCTTTGCGTGAGCTTAAAGAAGAAACAGGATTAAGTGGTCAAATAATACGCCTGCATTCGGTATATACTGCCCGGCAAAAAAACCAGGTCATGTTACATTTTTTAACACGCCTCGAAAATATTGATTTTAGTTTAAACAAAGAAAGTGTAGCAATTCAACTATTTGAGCTAAACAAGATTCCTTGGGACAAACTTGCTTTTAAGTCTAATACGTTTGCCTTGAAAAGCTACCTCAAAACCCTTGAAAACCCTACCAATGAGGTGTTTATCAGCGAAAGCGATGACAAAAACGGATAGGTAATATTCCCCCTGCAAAACAATCAAAGTCTACAGGGGAAAAAGCAGGCTTACCTTTCCAGTACTAACCTTTGCTGTATCACTTGCTTTTGGGCGATTACTCGACAAAGATACACGCCATTTTTCCATTGGCTTAAGCCGCTATTGAGCTGTTGGTTCAGCGCCAACAAATCACCTTGGGCGATAAGCAATGTTACCCCCTGTAGATTGTACACCATGAGTTTAAAACTTTTCCCTGGGAGGTTCACCCGCAGGCTTACCCTGCCTTGGCAAGGGTTGGGCGACAACTGCATAGTATAGGCATAAGGGGTAGAAGTAAGCGTTTGCCATTGAGATACCTGCTCACTTCCTTGTTGGCTCATTTGCCTGATGCGGTAATACTTTCCTCTGGAAATGGGTAATTGATACTGATAATAAGGCTGCCCACCTTGGTGAATAGGCACAAAACCTACTGCTTCAAAACTACCTCCATCGTAACTGGCTTCTACCATAAAACCCTTCAGGTAATGAGCAGCATTCATTATCCAACTTAGCAACACCGTTTGTGCGCTTGTTTGTTGTACTTTGAACGAATGCAGCAAAGTAGCTAAAGCTGGGTTCATCAATCTATAAGCCAGTAATGCTCCATTATTGAGCCCTATGTCATCGCTAAATGGCACCCCGGTAGCTACTATAGTGCCATCTGCCGACACTGCCACCGAATTGCCTAAAAAGTCTCCTGCGGTATCGCCATCAATATCGCCCGCTAGTTGCACCCAACCTGCCACGGTGTTGCTCCACTCATACACCCGTACTTGACCGCTATCTTCTCCATTGCCATCGTTTTCGGGGGCACCCACAACCACCGTTAAACCATTGGCTGATAAAGCCACTGCTGCCCCAGCATTGTCACGGGCAGCTTCTCCGGTAATGGGATTGCCCAAAAGCTGCCAGACGGTACCATTCCACTTGTAGATACGGGTATGCCCGCTGTTGCTCCCCTGGTCATCGTTGGCAGGCGAACCAATGGCCACCACTGTGCCATCTGCCGAAAGGTCTACCGCATAGCCCGATAAATCGCCCCTGGCTGCACCATCTATGTCGGCACCCAGTTGTTGCCAGTGGCTACTTGTTTGGTTCCATTCAAAAATACGGGTATGTCCACTGTTGGTACCATTGCCATCGTTGGCACTCACGCCTATAGCTACCCTTTGCCCAGTGGCTGACAAGGCTATAGCATAGTCAGATACGCCATCGCTTGCCGCCTCTCCGTCTATAGCAGTACCAAGTAGTTGCCAGTTCTCCTTTGTTTCGTTCCATTCAAACAACCTGGTATGCCCACTATTGCTCCCGTTTTTGCCATTGTGGAGCCTTGCTGCCACTGCCACTACATTGCCATTGGCGGCTATGTCTACCGAATAGCCCGCTCTATCGCCAAAGCGTATGCCTTCTATAGCAGCGCCTAATTGTTGCCAGGCTTGCGCCAAATCATTCCATTGATACACCCTGGCGTGTCCGCTGCTCTCTCCATTGCCGTCATTGCCTGGTGCTCCTACAATCAACCGTGTGCCGTTGCCCGATATAGCCAAGGTTCGCCCAGCCTGGTCTACTCTAGCCTCGCCAATGATAGATTTGCCTTTTTGTTGCCAGTCATTTTTATCCTTATCCCAGGCATACACCACTACCCTTCCTCGGTCATTGCCTTTTTGGTCGTAATCGGGCGACCCCATAACTACAGTTAAACCATCGGCAGACATAGCCACCGTTTTGCCTGCATTCTCGTTGCCTAAGCTTCCTTTAATTTTGTTGCCTAGCTTTTGCCAACCCATGGGGTTTTGTGCTACACCCAATGCTTGGGTAATCAGTAAAATACTTGCAATTAATTTTGTGGTGATGATGTAATGGTTTCTTAAATAAATAAAATGTAACTTCATTTAGTAATTATATTTTGTAACGTTAGCAGTAATATCAGTATAACTACCTATCCCTCAAATATTTATAAAAAAATAGCCGGCAAATATAGCAGAATATTATCAAAAAACAATTGAACATTTAAGGGTATTGAGTTAGATTGGATGTAAGCAAGAATAAGAATGAAAAATGCTAACGGTATAGTGCTATTTCAGGTATGAGAAGCCAAAATGTGGGCAATAAAAAACGGGCAGAAAGTCTGAAAGCTTCTGCCCGTTTTTGGTGAAGTGCTTGTTTAAAATGTATTCAAACAAGCACTCATTAAAATAGTATGGATTATATATAGTTTTAGTAAAAGTTTACAAATTTAGTTAAGCACAAAGTCCAGGTCTTGCTTAGACTGTATAGGACGTGGGTGCAATTTAAAAGTATAACTGCCTGCCTGATCAACCTTGTCGACATCTATATTGGCAAACTCCCTTTTCTCGATCACTGCCAGGCGGTCGTTGGGTAATATAGCAATCAATTTATTTGCCATATTTGGATCAAACTGAAAACGATGCCAACTTCTTTGGGTATAAGGCACTACTGCTGTTCCCTGCTCCCCTGTAATCAGGTATACTTTAATGTTTTCGTCTTGATGATCTACCCCAGGTCCAAAGTCAAATTCGGCTTTACAAATGATGTTTTCCTCCATCTTGAATACTCGGTGAGCACCATACACACCAAATCTTCTGACGGTAAAACTTCTCAACACTTTAGCCCTTACTTTAGGTTTTTTTGCCTTTAATTCGCGTTGCTTGTTGGCTTTTTGTTTGACGGCTTGCTCATACCTGGCAATCATATCCGACAAGTCTTTGTTTTGGGTAAACGACTTATGTACCAACCCTTTGGTTTGAAGTTCCTCAGGAATTTCGTCTGAAGTAGCTTTTCTTACAATCGTTACAAAGTTTTTACCCCTTATTTCCACCCTTCGACCGTTGGTTTCTACTACCCTTCTTTCTTTGATCAATTCTAATTCGTAAATGTCTTTTTGAGAAGTTTCTACCCAAAGTTTTACAGTATTGTCTGCCGAAGCAGTCGCTATATGCAAACCATTGGGCGAAAACGTAGCGTGGTTTACCTTGTTGGTATGCCCCCTTAGATTATAGCGAAAGTTACCGCTTCCATCCCAAATCTTTGCCAGATAATCGTCAGACGCGGTAACAATGGCGTGCTGACTGGGCGAAAACTGAATGTTATTGATCTTTTGCAGGTGTCCTTTGCCTTTATAGCTTCCTCCCATGTTTTTAATCAATACGGTACGTACCCCTTTCTGATAAATAGAAAACAAGTGTGCAGTACGATTGGCAATGGTAATAAGGTGGGTGCCATCGTTTGAAAATATAGCCTGATTAGCTGACCCTTTGATGCTATGTAATAGTTCGCCATCGCTTGACCAAACCCCTGAACCTGTTTCCGATATTACAGAAGTGGTTACCAAATATTTGCTATCTTTAGACACCCCTACTGAGTTATGATCTCCCTCTAGTGTATGTAGTAGTTTACCATCTATGTACCAAATCTTGACTGGGCCTTTTTTAGACACGCTCAGCACATTTTTGCTGTTAGGAGCAAACCGGGCTTCTTTCAGGGCGTATTTGTGCTGCATAGTATGCAGTAAACGCCCCTGATTGTTCCATAACTTGATGGTGTTGTCTGCTGCTGCGGTTAAAATTAGCTTGCCATTTGCCGAAAAGTCAATACTCAATACTTTGCCTTTGTGCCCGCTGAGATTTGCCAGCAAATTGCCTTGTTTATTCCAAAGCTTTGCCGTAAAATCGTCGGAAGCAGTCAACACTTTTTGCCCATCTGGAGAAAACAACGCCTTGGTTACGGCTTTGCTATGCCCTATAAGGGTTTGCACAAGTCTCCCCTGGTTGTCCCATATTTTTGCGGTGGCATCGGCCGAAGCGGATACTACATACCTGCTATCGGGCGAGAAGTTTACCGAAAATACAGCTGCTTTGTGCCCTGTAAGTGACACCGGGAGGTACTTAAGACTTGTCAATTTAATATCGTCCCACTTTTCGTTAAATACCCAACTGTTACGTTTGGTAGGGCTTTGCTCTTTGTTTTCTCCAATATATTGCCAAACCACATCTTTGAAAAACTCCAGGTGTGGGTTTTTTTCCATATTAAAGTCTAACTGAAAATAGTCTGCTTTTGCCTTCTGCTCTTGTGCTAAGTCTTTCTTTTGTTGTGCCAACAGTTTTTCAATGTACTCTATTGAGTCGGTATGGTGTTTAGACTTCATTTGGGCAATTACTTCTTTCAGAGAATCTATGCGTTGCTTGTCAACTTTTTTATAAGTTTTTGCCTCTTGGATACGTTTTTCTACAATTATTTTGGAGGTAATTGCTGAGGCTCCAATCCATTGCCACTGGGGCGATACCTTGGCAGTACTGCTTTGGGCAAAAGCCCCTGGAATGATGCCTGCCTGATTAGTACGCAAATAATTAAGGGTCAGTGGTTGAGTGCCGTCTTCGAGGTAATAATGGTTGAAACCATTGCCGTCGTGACGGGAAGCAAACTGAATATCAATGTTTTTGCCTTGAGCTATGTATACAGGCTCTTTGCCTTTTTTGCCTCTAATCTCAAACATTCCGGCAGTCTCAAGGTTGTTTGTAACTCCAAGACTATCTTGCTCTAATGGTATGCCACTGGCTATAATGTCTGCAGTATTGTGTAATTCCCTGTACTCAATTTTCACTTTACCCTTGATGGGTTTCCCTTTTTTATCAACAAAGCTATAGGCTGGAATATTTATAATGGTGCCATCTTCTAACTTGATGGTTTTAGCTTCTTCATTGCTTACGTCTAGTTCGTCAAACTGCACATTGATTGATTGGTTGATAAAAGGCGTTTCTATTTTTGAAATCATCGATTGATCAGCCTTTGATGGGTTTTGTAACATCAACCAACCTATAGTTCCCAAAACTACCACGGCAGCAGCTATGTTTCTAATTCGTTTGCCTAAACCCTTGCTTACCATACTTGCAGGCTTAAGCGATTGTTTGTGCTCATCGAGAAAAGCGTGCACCGAAGAATTACTCACATCTTCGTCTTGCATAAATTGATAAAACTCATATACTTCACGCTGACAAGCCGCACAATGAGCTACATGGTCTTGCATTACCTGTGGCAAATCTGAGCGACGATCAATAAGCATAGCCTCCACATATAGCGTGGTTCCGGCATCGTTGAGATGCTCACCATCAAAAAACTCCTCCTTAATCGCCTTATCAAGGGCTACAGGATCGGGCTTTTTGGGTTTTTTATTTATGGCTAAATTGCGTTTCATTTTCAATGTTTTTGCTTTTTTCAATTAATCAGCTAATACTTATTCTTAATGCAGCAAGCGAAAATTTTCTTCCGATGATCTGTCGTTTTGCCGAAGCGCTTGTTCTGGGCTTGAGGGCAATCACCTTAGGCTCTGGCTCTTCTTCGACAGTGTTGGCGGCTTGTGCTGAATGGTCGCTAGAGGTACTAAAGTATTCATATAAGAAATCAGCAAAAAGTTTTTTATCGTTGATTCTAAACACCTGTTCACCATCTTTGATCTCCAGGTCATCTATTATTCCCTTTTTATATTTATCGCCACTTATGTGCTGGTTTACCCACCGCTGAATCGCTTGAGGTGACCCTTTTTCCTGGCGGTACTTCTGAAAGTAAGGATGAATGATGTGAAACAAGTCACGGTCTTCTTTGTGTCGATAGTCGGCATCTTCACCCAAGGCTTCCTGCAACTTTTTCATGTCCTGAGTTTTCATTCCAGGGAAGCAGTTCAACAAGTCAAACTCGGTAATGATAGCTCTTGCCTGAAGCTTTAACAGTAAAATGAGTTTATAGCCAATTTTAGGAAAGGTTGCCAAAAATGAGGTAAGGAAGCCTCCAAACATTGTTTTAAGTTGTCCTAATAAATCTTGCGATTCGGTTTGGTTCTTATAACTTTTATCAGGCATCAGGTTGTGGCTCCGGTCGTTGCGCTCTTCTTCTTCGCTTCCAAACAGGTTGTTAACCGAAACAATTTTTTCGCGTTTGTTTTTTTCCTGTGCCAATAGTGTATTGAGCTTGTTGCGAACAGATTTTGCCAAATAAAACTTAAAAGAGATACCTTTTTTACAGGCTTTTAAAAACGAAGGGCTGGGCAAAGAGCTGGAGTATAAATGTAAGTATACCTCCTGAAAAAAGTCATCCTTGAATTGGTTGTAATAAGGAAACCCCCTTAGGTAAGCTTCTACTTTCTCTCTGATGTAACCCTGGTATTCCCTCAATATTGCATCGTATTGCTTGCTTTCCAGCAGCTCTACGCAATATTCGTCAGAAATGGGTTCACTAAACTTACTCATAAATACACCTTATTAGTTTACTTGTTTGATTAGCTATACAAAGGTGGTGGTTTGCACTGGAGTATTTTTTACAATTTATTTTTCAACGTTCCCAAATATTGAATCTTAAATGCTTTAAAATGAGTGAATTAAATATACAAAAGTTTTTTCGAAAAAAGAAGGTATACGACAGGCAAAAGTTGCAAGCTACAAACCCAATACTATTTCCTTCACAAAGCTTTTAGCCATTAGCTTTAGCCTGTTGCAGATGGCTCAGGCGTCTGTTTTTTTGATACTCAATCCTTAACGTAGTGAGCTCAACACAGTTACGCCAGCATTGGTCATAAGCCCTTACAGGCACCAATGCATACAAGTGGACTTACAGTTGCTTATACCTTGAAGCTATGACACCACTTGAACCTTGTCGCTTATACCTCGAAGCTATAATACCACTTGAAGCTTGTCGCTTATACCTTGAAGCTATAACACCACTTGAAGCTTATCGCTTATACCTTGAACCTATAATACCCAACCCACTACTCCACTACCCGCATGAGGTTTTCTTGAGTGAGCGAAGCTACCAAAGCACCATCCTGCGCATAAATATGTCCTTGGTTGAAGCCTCGTGCACCATACGCATTGTGGCTTTCGTGGCTAAACAAGAGCCATTCGTCTACCCGAAAAGGGCGGTGCAACCAAACCGAATGATCGATGGTAGCCAGGCGAAACTTAAGCTTGGGGTTTTGCTTAAGGTGAGGCTCTAGCGAAGAACTCAAAAAAGTATAGTCAGAGGCACACGCCAGTACTGCTTGATGCAACAATAAATCGTCGCCTAAGGCTTGATCTGCCTTAAACCATACGTGTTTTTTTATTGGAAACTGTTCACGGTCAATGGGTTGTACAATTCTAAAATCAAGCGGACGAATTTGTTGGGTAATATAATTGACCCAAAAACGGGCAGGGGAATCATCTTTAGCTGCCAGTTCATAAGTAGGGCGAAAGTTTTCGGGAACGGGCACGGCTGGTTTGCTCACTTGGTGGCTTAGGCCTTCTTCGCTGATTTGAAACGATGCTGATAGGTTAAAAATGGGTCTGCCGTGCTGGATGGCTACTACTCGCCGTGTAGTAAAACTCCTACCGTCGCGGATGCGGTCAATATCATATACTATAGGAGCGGTCGCATCGCCCGGTAAAATGAAGTATGAATGGAGCGAGTGCAAAGAGCGGTCTTCGGGCACGGTCATTCCGCAGGCATACAAGGCTTGTGCCAAAGCAAAACCACCAAAAACGGTTCCTTTTTCTGTGCCAAAGGCTGCCCCTCTATAAATATTTTGTTCGATCTTTTCGGGCTTCAGTTTCTCTATCATATTTCTTTATTTTTTGCAGGCGGTATACAGTCATTACTCACCAGGTTGTAATATTACCAAGGGCGCAAAAGTAAGCTAAAGTTAGACTTTTTCATATCCTAATGGGTGTAAACTAACTTGCCTTCCCCAAAGTGCCTTTAAAAGCCCACTGCTCATCGTCTTTTTCTACTATTCTTTTTATCGAACTTGTTTAAGGTTTATGCTTATATTGCCCCTCTAAATGCTTGAACCAATTCAATAAAATTACCTGTATGGGCACACTTGCTGAGCAACTCATTCTTGAAAGTATCGAACTTAAAAAACCAGTGCTTGACTTGGGCAACTGTGGGCTGAGGGGTACCGAGCCTGAACTAAAGTTGTTGGCAAAATGTATCGATGTAAGGGTATTGAACTTTTCGAGCAATTGGGTAAATGATGTTGTAGAAGAAAGATTTCCCTTGGTTTTTTCCAGCAATACCCAAGCCCCTAACCACCTTACCCAACTACCCGCTTATTTGCCTCCTTGCTTGCATACACTCATTGCTCAAGGCAACAGTGAAGCTCCCTGGAGCATCAAAAGCCTGCAACCTTTGTTACCTCTTCAAATGCTCAAGCACCTGGATATAGGGCACAACCAACTCATGAGTCTTAAGGCATTAGAAAACCTACCCAAGCTTACATACCTGTTGGCAAGCCACAATCAAATTACTGAAATAGAACCCATTGCCGCCCTTACTCAACTAGAGGAGTTGTTTTTAGACACCAACCAGATCGACAATGTAGAAGCTTTGACAGGATTGCACCAGCTCAAGAGATTAAGCCTGATGAATAATAGAATTGCTCAGGTATTTGCCCTGCCCAAATGCCGTCGTTTGCGTACAATTTGGCTCTCTTACAATCAAATCACCGAAGTAATAATTCCCAAAAGCATCACAGAGCAGCTCACTTACCTAGACCTTAGGTTCAACCAAATCGAGCAGGTTTCTTTGCCCTGGCTGGAGGCTTTGCCTGCTTTAGAAACCCTGAACCTGGGTGGCAATATGCTCAACAATATACCCGCTGAAATACTTAAGCAAGGCTTAGAAGGTATAAAAAACTACTTGGTGTCGGTGAACAAAAAAACCAAACGACGCGAACTCAATGAAGCCAAGCTTATTTTTGTGGGAGTAGGCGAAGTAGGCAAAACCGAACTTACCGAAGCGCTCAGTCAACCCAACTATGAATTTCGGGAAGGCAGAAAAAGCACCAAGGGCATCCAAATCAAGCATTGGAAGCTGCCCAACGCAAAACGTGAAGACAAGGCAGTAAATTTTGTGGCAAATATTTGGGACTTTGCCGGGCAAGAGATCAACTATGGTACCCACCAGTTTTTTCTAACCAAAAACTCGGTATATGTGTTTGTATGGGACGCCCGCAAAGACGAAGCCCAGTCTAAATTTAATTATTGGCTCCATATTGTTACGCTGTTATCAGACAAAGCGCCTATTATTGTAGTGCAAAATAAGATAGACGAGTACCACACTGATATTAACCGCCAAAACTGGCGCAAAGCATTTCCTAACATTATAGATTTTGTAAAAACCTCGTGCAAAACAGGAGAAAGCATCGAGGCTTTGCGCCAAGTGGTGGTAAATGAACTACTCAAACTGCCCAACACCCATGAGATATGGAACAAAGATCGTTTTGCGGTGCGCGAAACCCTGGAAAACCGCCCGGATGATTACATGGGACACAAAGACTATATGCGTGTTTGCCAAGAACAAGGACTGAGCCGCGAAGATGCGCGTTTTTTAGCGCAGCAACTCCACGATATTGGGGTAATTTTACACTTCAAAGACGCCCCCGCACTCAAAGATACAGTGGTACTTAAGCCCGAATGGGCTACTAAAGCCGCTTACCAACTGCTCGACCACCCTTTGATTCTCGAACAGGGAAAATTTACCCACGAACAACTAGATGAGGTTTGGAATGAGGCTTGTTTCGACGATAAACATCATTTTTTGTTGGGCATTATGGAGCGGTTTGAGCTCGTCTTTCGCCTGAATAACACCGATGAATACATTGTGCCTGAACGTCTTCCGGTATCGGCGCCTGCCCCTGTTGCGCGGCCCGACAACACCCCACCTTTGTCAAATGTTTTGCGGTTTGAGTACCACTATGAGTTTATGCCTAAAGGCATATTCAGTCGATTTATTTGTCGAATACATTATTTAATCAAAGCACAGCTTTTCTGGAAAAACGGGGTAGTACTTAAGGCTGATCAAAGTCAGGCTTTGATCACTTTAAACGATGTGCCTGCAATCAAAACCATTCAAATAGCCATTTGGGGCAATCAGACCAGCGAACTATTGAGCTCTGTTCGCCAACATTTTGACTACCTCCACCGACAATTGCATTTGGGCAAAGACTTGCTACACGAGAAGATTCCTTGCCCTTGTGAAGTTTGCACTACAGGCAAAACGGACAACTTTGACTACCAACACCTGCAAAACTGTTTGCAAGATGGCGACACGCACATTCGTTGCCGCAATCGTACCCGCATGGCTATTGCCGACCTGCTACACGGCATTACAAACCAACCTGCTTCACTCAAGCGCTTATTGCATTTGATTGACACGGATCAAATTTCTGAGTTTTTTGCCGCAGCAGATCAATTGGGCAAACAAGACCGCGATTTGAATGTACTCCGTAATAAATTTATGCACGAAGGAATGAGCGACTATCAATATACTGAGCAGCTCAAAGTTTGGGTGAGCAGGGCTTATAGGGGAACTAGAGGCTAAACTCTAGAGAGAAGTGACAAGTAATTAACACCTGTCAGGTAGGCTGTTCCAAGTTTTAAAAAAGTGCCCCAAAGTTTTAAGCCATCCTTAATTATTATGGCGAATTTATTTACTCAATATGGGGCTATTTTATTCAGAGCCCAATCAATTTTCAAAAAACGTCATTAAACGCCATTCTCCTCGGTCGCGTAACACACCGACACGAATCTACGCTTAAACGCTGTTTTTCGGGGTATCGCTCGGTTGGTGAAAACACACAACTGAGGTGGAAAGGGTGTTTTTTGGGTGAATTTGCTTTGGTATTTACTACAGAAATTAAGAAAAAATGAGGGGAAGAAGTCACCTAATTTTGAACAGCCTACCCATGGGATATACCCACTATACAGGAAAAAGCCAAGCAAACTTTACTTAAACTAGCATTGGAACCAGCATAGAAAATCCGACTTGCCCTTCATTCTTATGGGTTCCGTCCAGATCGCTCTCCCCAAGATGCTATCAAAGCGATTTTCTGCGGCATCAATAAAAAATCTGCATGTGTTTTGGATGCAGACATCAGTAATTGCTTCGATAAAATCAACCATCAATATCTACTAAAGAGCTCAACACTTCTCCCACTTTTTCCTGCCAAATAAATGATTGAAAACTAAACAGAGTCAAAAATGCATCAATATTGCATATACAACAATGTTGCATTTAGGATATTATTTAGCTAGGTTTGCATCATGAAAAATGCTACAAACATACATTTGAAGCTTGGTGAATTACAGCACCAGCAATGTTTTAGCACACTGCTC
This sequence comes from Microscilla marina ATCC 23134, assembly GCF_000169175.1. Taxonomy (NCBI): domain Bacteria; kingdom Pseudomonadati; phylum Bacteroidota; class Cytophagia; order Cytophagales; family Microscillaceae; genus Microscilla; species Microscilla marina. Next base: position 25,128 of record NZ_AAWS01000005.1, on the reverse strand, counting down.
TCTGCCCTGACTTCATCACACAAGAAGAGCAAGTACCAGTGTCAAATTAAGAATACTCTTGAGGCTATTTGCTTTTGGGCAATTACCTGATGAATAGTATTACAACATTTCAAACATATTTTATTATGCTATATAAATATATACCTCAAATGATTCATAGCCTGCGCTGCCTTTTGATTCTAATGCTTCTTACCTCATTTTCCGCTTATTGCCAACAAAATATAGGAACCATTTCGGGCACAGTCAAGACGAAAAAAGGTAACAACCTTCACTATGTAAGTTTACTTCTGGAGGGTACCAATTTGGGCAGCACTACCAATAGCTTAGGAGTGTTTACTATTGACAATGTTCCAACGGGTACTTACAAGCTGACTGCTTCCAGAATTGGTTACCAAACCATTGTGCAAAAAGTTACCGTTACTGCTGGAGCTACAAGTGAAGTAAACTTGAACCTGAGCGAAAAAAACACGCGCTTGAATGAAATACAGGTACGTGGTAAACGAGAGTGGGTAAGTGAAAGCCTCAACAAAATAGATGTTCCTCTCAAATATTTGCCAGTGACAGCTCATACTGTCTCTAAACAACTGATGGTACAGCGTGGAGTAGATGATTTGGGCGAAGCGGTCAAAAGTACTCCTGGAGTTCGCCCAATCAATCGTTATGGGGGCTTTCAAACTTTTCACATTCGTGGATTCAACAATTTTGTCTTACTTACTGATGGGGTAAGGGACGAACGACACAATATTTCTACCAGTGCCCCCAGTACCAACCTTGCCAACGTAGAGCGTATAGAAGTATTGAAAGGTCCAGCTTCTGTGCTTTTCGGACATTCTGCCTTGGGAGGGGTGATCAATATTGTAAGAAACCAGCCTAGTCCTGTGTTTAACGCCAACTTCTCAGCTACTTATGGTAGCTTCAATACCCGAAGACTGCAAGCTGGGGCGGGAGGTCCGATTAATTCTAAGTGGTCATACCGTGTTGATTTTGGGCTTTCAGAGTCAGATGGTTTTCGAAACTATGGCACCAATACTAATAATTTTTATGCCGCTATCCAATACCGCCCTCGTGATGGTGAAATATTAGATATTCGAATGGGTTTAAATAAAGATAGCTATGATACTGATACTGGTTTACCCGTATTGGAAAATGGCTCCCTGGTGCCCGGCATGAACCTTCACAATCGCTATAATGATCCACAGGATTTCCTTAATCATACCCGTTACGATTTTCAAATACGTTATGTAAAGCAATTATCTAAAAGTACCAAAATTTCTAATCAGCTTTCATACTATTGGGATGATATAGATTACTTCTCTACCGAGGAACTCACTTTCAATGCTACCCAGGATTCGCTTACGCGTTCTTTCCCGTTTTACTTCAACCACCGCACCAAGCCACTACAAAACCAATTGGAGCTTACCCACGATTTTAGTATTGGTAACATAGAGCAGAAGCTATTGGTAGGTTATTCAATCAGCCTCATGGACCGTAAAACGTATCGAGGTGACATCTTTGGCGAAGGTAAATTTACCACGGTTGCCGTACAAAATCCGATATTGAACCAGGGCTATATCGATCATCAAGATACCCGCTACCAGGCAAAGTTAGAAAACGTACAGGGTATTTATGTACAAGATTGGCTCAGTATAGGCAATCACCTAAAAGCATTGATCGGTTTAAGGTATGACATTTTTAACGGTACTTACTTTGATAATGAGGTAGATGCCAGTCGCAATGTAACTTCTGAGGGTGAAAAAACTAACATTCCTTCACAAGCACTTACTTATCGTGCAGGGTTAGTTTATCAGCCCATTGAACAATTTTCTATATTCAGCGGATACTCTACTTATTTTAAACCTTCCCGCAGAATCACTGGCGATGGGCAAGTGTTTGATCCTGAGACAGGTTTTCAGGCGGAAATAGGTGGTCGTTATTACCTCAGTACTTATCTTACTATGACCTTTTCGGGCTTTTATCTGCGTAAAAACAATATTGTGGAAAATCTGGGGGGGGGTGTATTTCGACAGGTAGGTTCAGCCGATTCGAAAGGAGTAGAGGTAGAAGTGAATGCTTCTCCACTAGAGGGCTTTACTCTTAATGCAGGGTATGCCTATACTGATATCAGTATAAGAAAGTTTGGAGGAGATGTGACGAATCCTTTGGCAGGCAATCGTATTGCTTTTGCTCCAGATCACTTGGCCAATTTCTGGGCAAATTACGAGATACCCAAGGGCTTACTCCGAGGATTTGGGATAAGCGCAGGACTTTATCATACGGGTAAAAACTTCACAGCTGCCAACAACACTTATGCACTACCTGCTTATACCATATTGGATGGTAGTATCTTTTATAACTTTGGAAAAGGAGAAATAAGGTTAAATGTAAACAATATTACCGACAAGGTCTATTTCCGAGATGCTATTTATGGTAATCAGTTCTTCCCAGGGCTTACCAGAAATTATTTACTGACCCTCCGATACAGATTATAAGTGATGGCTAAAAACAGGATGAAAAAACTGACCAAAAAAATGCTCTGGGTACACCGTTATACTGGTTTTGCCCTGAGCTTATTGTTTCTTTTTTGGTTTCTCTCGGGCTTTGTAATGATGTATAAGGGTTTTCCTTATCTCAATAAAAAAGAAACTTTAGCGCGCGCCGAAGGCATCGCACCATCAAAGAATTGGGTTACCCCTCAGGAGTTATACCTGAAACACAACCTCGTCAACCATCATTGGGAATCTATCAGTGTGGTGTCAATAAGCGGCAGGCCAATTTATAGACTTCAGGATACGCAAGGGAAGTTTTACTGCTTCTTTGCTGATACAGGTCAAAAAGTCCCTGCTTTTGGCAAAAATGAGGCGAAGCGCATTGTCAATCAATTTACGGGCAATAAAGTCAAGATAGCTCATATTGAAAAAATGACAGAATTGGATCAGTGGACACCACGTACCCGTTTTTTACCTTATCTACCTGCTTATCGGGTGTACTTAGATGATCATAAAGGTACTGTATGTTATGTATCCTCTATTACTGGTCAATTATTTCAAAAACTCAATACTGCCGATAAAATATGGGCTTGGCTAGGCCCTATTCCGCATTGGATTTATTTCAAAAACTTGCGCATTCATACCCAACTATGGCGTGATGTGGTAGTAGCCCTTAGCCTTGTGGGAGTTGTGATGTGCCTGGCAGGGTTGTACATGGGTATTGTCCGAACAAGACGAAAAAAAGGGAATAAATGGGCGTTTAGTCCTTACAAAAAGGTTTGGTTTAAATGGCATCATTATACTGGATTTATATTTGGCTTATTCACCTTTACCTGGATATTGAGTGGTCTTTTTTCTATGAATCCCTGGAAATGGAGTCCTTCAAATAGCCTAAGTAGTCAAGCAAAAAAAGTGTGGCAAGGTGGAAAACTGAGTCCAAAACTATTTAGCATAAGCCCAGGCAAGGCTATAGCCAACATGAAGGAAAAAGTCAGTGAATTAACCCTGACCCGTTTTGCTGGAAAGCCTTATTATCAGATACAGATGGCAAGTGGCACGAGCAAATTACTGCCCGGTAATCACCAGTATGCACCGCTTGAACGCTTAGATAATCAGTCTTACATCCAGCAAGTACAGGCCATTCACCCCAAAGTAAAGGTCTTGCGAGTGCAAGAGCTGACTGATTATGATGCCTACTATTATAACAAGCATCGCACTAAACCTCTACCCGTGCTGAAGATAGATCTTGCTGATAATTCTAATACTACTTACTACATCAACCCTAAAACTGCGAAGGTGGCAATGAAATATGAAAATACCAGTCGCATAAATCGGTGGGTATATCATGGTTTACATAGCCTGGATTTTCCTGCCTTATTTTTTAGGCGGCCTCTTTGGGACATTATAGTAATCATACTTCTATTGGGTGGCACTAGTTTAAGCATTACTGGGTTAGTCCTTACCTGGAAGTGGTTCAAAAGAAAAGTTAATTTTAGGTAGGGACAACTTTAGAGCTTGTTTAAAATTAGCCGTTGGCAAAGCCCCGAAGACAAGTTCGCATGGGCGTCAACTTAACCTTTCAATTGAGGGATTTAAATTACTGGCAAACAACATCTTAAGTTAAAAATAAACTGCTTTAGGAACACACACGAGGACGCGTGCGCCAGCCATTGGTTCAAAAGAAAAGTTAATTTGCCTGAACGTTTGCTTCTCTTAAAACTTTGCATTCAAATACACCGTGGGCGTAAAAGGTATGCCTACGGTATTGACAATAGAGTTGTCGTTGGGCACATTGACCGATTGGTTGAGCCGAACATTGACTTGATTGAAAAAGTTAAGTATTGAACAACCCGCCTCAAAATAGGTATGCTGCCATTGAAAACGGTATTGCAGGGCTATATCGGTACGATGGTATGGCTGAAATACGGAATTGGCACGTTCCAGGGGGCTATTAGAAAAACCCGAACCATTGACGTTGGTCAATGATAAATGAAAAGGACTGAAGTTGAGCACCAATGCTGCCTTCAACTCGTGTTGCTGGCTCTGAGGCGCCAGCCTGTAGTCGGCTGTTTGTCTGCCTGTGTTGAGGCGTTCTTCTACCCGTGCCCACGAATAGGCAAACCATAGCTCGTGCCGTCGAAAACGTTTTTTAATGTATACATCCAGCCCCAGACTACGCGCTTCCAGGTTGAGCTGGGTGGGCAATGTATTGCGCCGAATCACAAAACGCCTAAAACCCGAAGATGTTTTGTAATATCCCTCCATGCTTGCTTCAAAACCCTTGGTAAGATAAGCTCCCCCCAGCACATGGTGCACTGCCTCGGTAACTGGTGCATTGACTCCATCGCTTACCTGCCAAATATCGGTTTGGTTGCCAAAAGCATCTATAATGGTGTTTTTTGCCACAAACTGGTAGTATTTGCCCCAACCAAAATGAATGTTATAATGTGCCCCCAAGTCATACCGGGCATTGATACGTGGTTGTACATACACTTGATTGCCTGTGAGTGGTACATCGGCTTTCATGCCTAACTGTAGATGCAGTCGGGTACTAAGCCGTAGTTGGTCGTGGGCATAAAAAGTAAGGCGGGTTTGCAAAGTACTGGTGTCTTGCAACACCTTGTCTTGGTTCTGAGACTTGAGCACCGTCTCGTTGGCCACCACTCCGGCATTGAGCTCTAGTTGGTGGGTGTGCCCCAATGCCCATTGATGGGTGAGTTTGCCCGAATACTCGGCTACTTGGTTGCCCCAGGTAAAAGATTTGACTACTTTGGGCTCGGTAGACAGGTTGGTTTGTAAACTGTGGTTAGAGGTAAGTTCAGGGCTATAGTTGCTTTGCGCGAGTACCAGGGTGGAAACGCCCCCTGCCTTGCCCCAATTTTTAATGTACTTGAGCGAACTGCCTATTTGTTCTGATTGAACGTTTACATCTTCTACCAAGTCTTTTCTTGCCGCCAGGTTGCTTCTAAAAACCCCTTCGTAGTTGTCGCGGCTGGCAATAAAGCTGATTTCTAGTTGGTCTTGGTTGGCAAACGATGAGGAAAATTTCAGGTGAAGGTCGCTGTAGTCATAATTTGGAATAATTACTTCTTTGTCTTCTACCGGGCTCACCGACAGGTCGAGCAATTGGTAGTAAGATTTACGCCCGGCAATTTGTAGAGAGGCGCTGTGGTTGAACAAGGGCACGCTGAGGTAAAGGTTTGCCAGGCGATTGTTGAGGCTAATGTCGGCAGTGGCTTTGTCGCGGTTACCTGCTTTGGTATTGATCAGTACTACCCCACCTACCCTATCGCCGTAAGGCACATTATAGCCTCCTTTGTATACCTCCATGTTTTTAATCATAAAGGGGTTTACCCTGCCAATATCATCGTTTACCCCCCAACTGTTAAACATTGTAATGCCGTCGTACAAGACGTGGTTTTGCCCTGGGTAGGCTCCCCAGATTATAAAATCGCTGGTAGACTCGCCCGAAGCCATAATGCCAGGATAAAGCCTTAAATTGTTAAAAATAAGGTCGTTGCTTGCCCCCGGCACCAGCGAATTGCTTAGGTCGTTAAACTTGATACGTCCCGCATTTTTGCCCAAACGTGCCACACATGTTTCGCTGGTGCTACGAATAGTTACCTCTTGCAAAAGGTCTATTTGGGGCTTAAGCACCACTCGAAGTCGTCCTCCGGGCAACAATAAGGTATCGATCACTTTGTAGCCCAGGTGTTGGCATTTCACGACTTGTGTTTGCCGGAGGGTTTTGAACGAAAAACGACCGTTTTGGTCGGCTACTACATAGCCTTTATTTAATTGTATAACGCTAAAGGGCAGCGGTTCGAGCGATGTTTGCTCCACCACCTGTCCTTGGTAAGTGTATTTTTTAGGAGAGAGTTTTTTCTTTGCGATATGCTTTTTTTCGGGAGAAGGTTTTACCTCGGTTTTGTCTTTTCTGAAAGTGTAAACATCGCTTATTTTGATGAGGGTAAGCCTGCATTTTTTGGCCAATTGCCGCAAGGCGGACTCCATCGTAGGGAAGCTTTGCTTGATGCTAATGATACAATTTGCCGACAGTTGGGAGTTGATAGAAACTTGTACTTTGTAGCGATCGTTGAGGTCGAGCAATATCTCGTTGAGGGGTTGCTGACTATAGTTGAGTGCTATTGTCTGGCCTTGGGCTTTGGTAACCACCAATAAAAAAAGCCAACAAATTGGGACGACGAACTTTTTTCTCATATTTGCAAATTAGTCGGAAGCCTTTGGCAGGTTCTGGGCTCTAGGTACTGGGTTTTTCACCTTGCTATACAAGCGGTTATGGCTTTTGTATCACCTTTACTTTTAACAGCCTCAGGCGGTGTCTCTACGCCCGATCGAAACCTCGTACTTTGCAAGCTTCAGAGAGGTTGCTCATTTTTTATAAGAAAGCCCTCTTGTTAATTGTTGGTAAAACAGGGCGTAGCACCGATATTCATCGGTATCTGAGGACTTGTCGCTTGAACCTTGAACCTATTATTGCTGTGGATTAATTATTAACTGAAGTTACGCAGACCTACTTATTTTGATGGTTATATGGCTTTATTGCTCAATGGTTGGCTACGCATTGCGCAACAATATAGCCATTCAACAATAGAAACAGGTGACCTTCAGAAAATTGCGTAACTTGAGTTATTAAAAAACCACATATTCTCCTTCCGATTGCTTTTTAAAGTTTAGCTCAAAGCTATAACATATAATTTGTAAAGCCTTTTCTACGGGTACACTTCTTTTAAAAAGTCCTGTGTAATGATGCTCTTTGACTTTGCTCAGGTCAATCTTTACATTATAGTGGCGTTCTATATCAGCAAAAACTTTTGTCAAAGGGGTGTTGTTGTACATAAACTTGTTGAGCCTCCAGGCAAGCATGGTTTTTTTAGATTGTGCATCGGTTTGTTTTACCAACTCACTGGCTTGTAGTTTGGCATACTCGCCGGGGTTCAATATCACCTGGTTGCTCTGGCGGTTGCTCACCCTTACTTTGCCGGTTTTGCACAATACCTCATAGGCATTGCCTCGTGCCAATATATTAAAACTGGTGCCTAACACCTGGGTAGTGCCCAAACGGGAGTGTACGCTGAATTTTTTACCTTTTTGCACTTCAAAAAATGCTTCGCCCTCTAGGTTTACTTTACGGCCAAACCGCCACCAATAGGGCGCATACGCTATAGTAGAGGCAGCGTTGAGGTGTATTATCGAGCCATCGGGCAGGGTATGACTGGTAAGCTCGCCTACGGCAGCTGATACCTGAGTGGTATAAAAACGAGCAAAGAGGCCTAACCCTAGCACAAGCACCAAAGATGCGGCGGCGCTCAAATAGGTCAGTTGGCGGCGCTTGCCTATGCCTCTGTTTTTGGTAGGCTTGGCAGTGGCAGGGGTTTGCGCGTCTATTTTGTCTTGCAGGGCATCCCACACATCGCTTTTAGACCTTGAATAGGACAGCTCTAAGTTAGAAAAAAGTTCTTTTTCCTGCTCTGGAGTCAAATTATGTTCGTTGTTCTTATCTGTCATGATTCAAAATTTTTCTAAGGTCTTTTAATGCCAGATTCATCCGTTTCTCTACCGCTTTGGCGCTTACCTCCAGGCGTTGGGCAATTTCTTTATAGGTAAGGTTTTCCATTCGGCTTAGCAAAAAAACCACCCTTTGTTTTTCGGGCAATTGACTCACCGCTTGTTCGTACTTTGTTTTTAGCTCTTCGTAATACATCTGGTCTTCGGTATCGTTTCGCTGGCTGGCACTTACGTTTACTTTCAACGAAAACGAGAGTTTGTATTTCTTCTCCGACTTTGATTTTCGGTATTGCGAAATCCACAGCTCATTGGCTATTTTATACAACAAGCCTTTGGTTTGGTTTTGCTGAAAGGCAACCCCCTTTTCCCATACTTTCATAAAAGCTTCCTGGGCAATGTCGGTGGCAAGTTCTTCGTCACAACATCGGTAAGTAATGTAGTTGCGGACTTCGTCGAACCAACGGTCAAAACAAATTTTAAATTCTTCTCTTGTCAAAGTTAGGAAAGTTTTTAGTTGGGAGCTTATATAGCTTCAAGGAACAAGCAACAAGCGACAAGTTGATGCTGATCTTCAGGTTTCTATTGCACTGGAAACTAAATTCCTATCACATTAGCTTCGCAGAGCTCGCCACAGCAGAGCTGCCCCGATGAAATGAATCGGGATTTAGAAATAGGCTCGGTTATTCGGAGTCTTTAGCTCGCTGACTTTACTTCAAAAAGTTTACGTAGCTCCGGTTCCGATATACATCGGAATTGTAAACTAACTCTGCGCACTTTTTGAAGTGCATCAGCAAACAAAATACCCTCGAATAAATAGCGCATTTATTGAATCCCCAGTGCACTATGGTTTTATATCACCCTGATTTTTAGCAGTTTATTAAACCCTTAGGTGGAAGCTGGGGGATCGGAAGTTCTTAGTTCTCTTTTTTGCATATATGATGTTTTTTAACTGGAGGTTGAAAATTTTTAGTTTAAAAAAGCAAGCCTGGGCATACACCCAGACAAGCTTTGAGGAATTTAGGAATTTTCAAACTATATCACACTATTTGAACTGACTAAATTCGCCACTTATTTGCACGATTGCTTGGCAGCGCGCATTTCTTCTTCATTGTTGATGGTGGCTGTAGTACCGTCGGTGTAGGTAATGCTTACTGGAAAAACCAACGTACCACGTCCTTCAACATCAGGGTTTGCCTCGTGCCAGGCTTTGATCAAGCTACGGTCGCCTTTGCTGCTGAGGGTAATGGTAGAGTTGTCGGGCATAGTCACATTTACCGGAAAACTAAATTCAAAACATTTGGTGATTCCACCTCCACAAGTAGCTTTGGCGGCACTCATTTCGTCTTGATTGCTAATGGTTTGGGTGGTGCCATCTTCAAAGGCAATGTCTACCGGGAACTGAATAGCGCCACGCTCTTTTACGTCAGGATTTGCCTCGTGCCAAGCCTTAACCGCACTCCAGCCTTCTTTGTCGGCAACCGTAATATTGCTGCCATCGGGCATAGTAAACGACACTGGGTATACCAATTCAAAGCAGTCTTTACCGCGTGGTTTTTTTCTTCCTTTTTTACCCTTTTTCCCCATTTTGTCTGTCGTTCCGCTCCCTGCTTCCAATCTTCTTCCGTTGAGGTCAAAATAAGCTTCCGACTCTTCGCCTGCATCGGCTCCTCTTGAGCGTCGCATAGTTACTTGGTAACCCAAATCAGGTGCCAACTGAGCCGTGGCTACGTAACTCTCGCTCTGAGAACAATCGTGGCTTACTTCTGATTGCGAACTGGTGGGCAGTGCCTCGGTACTCACGGTTTGTTTGTCTACTGCAGATTGAATAGAGCTAATCAACTCGTCATCGCCTGAGGCATTAGGGGTAACACTGTCTTGTTGTTTACAAGAATAAAAAAAGCTTACGACTAATAAGAAAGCAAATACTGATTTTAATGTCTTCATGTTTTTTTCTTTATTTTTACTTTATTGATTTGCAATGTTTACCTCTACACCGCATAAACCCTCGTGCACCCTACTTTTTTTTCAAAAAAACTTTTACTTTTTCATTAAAATAGCTTTTGAAAAAATGTAAACCACTGAAAAACAACATATTATCAGTCAATTTTTTTGCTAAAAAAAATCGGCAACGTAGTCACGCTGCCGATGGTCAAACCATTGTGGGTTGGGTGCGCCCTACCCACCAATACTAACGCACAGTAATGGTTTTGGTAATAAAAGCGCCCCCAGCAAAAAAACGTATGGTATACGTTCCTCTATCAGGTGGAGTAAATTCATATATTTTGTTAAGGGGAGTAATCACTTGGGTACAAACAGTATTAGGATCTGACGGATAACGCACGTATACCTTTACATCTAAAGTAGTTTTGTTTTCGCTCCAGGTCTCTTCAAATCGGCTAAATTCGCCGCAACCATTATTTGCAACAAAACGCAACTTTACCGATGCTTTATCGCCTCGGTTGATGGTACTAAACGCTACTTGGGCTGATTGTACTCCAGAAATTTTTTCAATATAACTGTCTTCCTCTTTTTTCTTACAACTCACGCAGGAAATCGTTACTAAAAGTAAAATTATTAAGGGTTTGAACATCATTTGTTTGTGTTTGGTTAAGGTTCTCTAAGTATTTGACAGCCCCTACGTATACTCACCCTAAATTTGTGACTTTGTTTTGTGGTAAAGGAGTTGAAAAAAATTATCAAAAATTGCACAAAAATGGAGACAAAAGGGCACTTTCAGTTCGTACTGAAAACAAACAGCATGGGATAGTTTCTTCTTGATTTTGCGGCGGCAAAATCAAGAAGAATTTACGCCCACACAATGATTAATTGATCATTGAACCAGGCATTTTTATACGCCTTTAAATTGTACTTTTATAATAAAGTTCCTCCCCATTTTTTTTCAAATATTTTTCCTGTTGGCGCACCTTTTTGAAGTAATCAAATTTTTATGAGTATTGGTAACTGACCTTTCACAGGTTGAAAAATTTGCTTAATAAAATATTTCAGTCTTCAAGCAAGTTCATCAAATACAATGATTCGAGTATCTGTGAGCCGTTACTTTTTTCTATAGGTAAAAAAGTAACCAAAAACCCCACAGCTGTAGTTTGTTTTGTCTAAATCTGTTACACTACGCCGAACCGCAGGGCGAAGCCCAAGCTCTGCCTTTTTCGGCTAAACAGCTCAAACTCGCTTCGCTCAAACAGTGATCTGTTTTTACGGCTTCGTTTCACAGATTCTTAACGACAACAAACTAAGGCTGAATCTAGCTGACGCACTTATAAACCAACACTATAGTTCTCTCCAATTCAACAAAAAAAAGCAATGCAAAAGGTCAGTTGGTAACATGATTTTAAAAAGAGGCGGGAGCGTTTTCTTGCTGATATGATGGGACAGGTGCTGTATAAAAAGGAGCGGCAGGACAAGCACACGCCAGATAAATTGAAGGGTTTATTTTTGACTTTTATAGTTTATTCTATGCACTGTATTTTCGCATTGAGTAGGCACTCTAAGCTGCCGAAGTGTATAAAGAAATCTCCAGTGTTCGCTTGTGCTAAGATGATAGCTAAATTGTAGTTGCTTGTTTTGGGCATGCAATACTATTTGATCAGATGAAATAACTTCTACCAAGCGAATGTCTCGCAAGCGAAACCTTTGTTTTCGAGCACCTAACCTTACCACGATAAGTTCTGATTGGGTAAGGCGCCAGGTGTGCAAATCTCTGAGCATTATTACGGGTGAAACCATCAAAAACAGAAAAAATATCACAAACACTACTAGGCTATCGATTTCTCTTACATTTCTTGGAGGAGGTGCTAATGTCTTTTCCCAAGGTTTGGTACTCAAAACAAACGCAAGTGTTCCCCAGGCAACCAAGGCAAAAGCTATCCGTTTCAGGTAGACTAAAGTGGGGCAAAACACTTTTTTTATACCATAATCAACGAGATTTTGGGTTTTATCCAGCAGTGGCTCATACTGTCTCCAAAACTCCTCTTCATTATTTGGTTGGTAAGTTTTCCACAACCGATTGGCTTGTTGTTCTTGTAAGGTAAGTGGCTCCATAATTAATTTTATAGAATGTAAGGAGGCTCCTTGGGCTATTATGTACGATTTTTAAAACGTATCAAAAACAAAATTCACCTCGTACTTATTCGCAGCTATTCTGTACTTTCACTTCATTTACTTTACCGGGTAATAATGCTTGCTTTGACAACTAAAGTGTATGACACGAAACCTCACTGCTTTGACAAAATCTCGATGGTTGTCGTCTGACAAATGGTACACAAACGATTGTTTTTTACCTTGAACAGGCACTATGTCCAACCGATGTTTCCCCCGTATTTCTTTTCCCTTGGGGTGTTCTTCTATGATGTCTACACTGTACAAATCTCGCCAGGCAAAGTAATGTTCGTTAGAGTAAAAAAGCAGCCGCTTGATATAAAGCCCCGAATGGGTGATTGAAAATATATAAGCACTACTGGCATATAGCAGCGGTGTCAACACACCAAAAACTAACATAAAGGCAACAGAAAGAAGGGTCAGGTCTTTACTAAACACAATTCCTGTGTCGAAAAACACATAGAGCGCAATGCCCAGTGGTACGCTCAAAGACGCCAGCAAACGCGGTGTATAAGAGATGCTCCGAGGTTTAAAAACCGCCAGGCGAGGCTCACCCGGTGGAGGAAAAGCAGGAATAGATGTTGCCGGGTTTTTGGGCTGGGTTTGCCCCGTTGGAGCGACAGGGGTTATTGATAAATTGGACTGAATGGCGTGCGTCAACAACGCCTCATACTTTGCCCAAAACTTCTCTTCGTTTGACTTGCCCGGTTGGTAGCTTGCCCATAGCTGCTCGGCTGATGGTTTTTGAGGGGTAGCATTCTTCATATTTATACAGTGTTTTAAATACACACTCCACTATCCATTATTGGTATTTGATGGTTGTTCGTGCATGGGTACTTTCTTGGTACAATCAGTCGAATCAATTATTTCTATTCCTTAGGGAGCAGATTTATCTAAGTATTGCTGGATAGCTTCTTGCAATTGGGTACGTTTGTGACGTGACATGGCTGCCCTAAAAGCCACCGCTCCCTTATGAGTAGTTAATTTCAAATGTTGATTTTGCTTGATTGTAACAAACTCTGCCTTTTGTATCTGCCCCCAGGCAATTTTTTTGAAATTGCCTCCCATTTTGCTTACAACAAGCCCGTAATCATCTAATTTAAAGGCGTTATACTTCCAGATTACTTCTAGCCAGGATGCAACCAAGAACCCCCACAGCAGCCATTTTGGGTCTATTTTATATTCAACGAACTCTACTGATGTCCACACCCAAATCACCAGTACATTAACTATGACAGCATTAAACACCAACCGCCAAAACGAAGAGTGGTATACTTGAGTAGACAAACTCTTGGGGGGCTGGTTTACTATTATGGTTGTTTTTAGAGAGGTTTTTTGTGCCTTTAATAGTGCGTTGTATTTCTTCCAGAAATGGACAGCATTCTGATCAGAATAACTTGCCCATAGTTGAGCCGCTTCTTGTTCGGCGAGCGAGTATATTTGTGGTGGTGTATTCATAGACATACAATTCAAATCACTCAATTTAATTCCTATAACGGGAATGGCTGTTGTTGTTTACTATCAACAGAATAGCCTGTTGATCTAACCAAGCAGAAAGACGTTGATGAGCCCGTTTCGATATGCTATAGCTTATATCATAATTTTTATGATCCAGGGTTTTTACTACTAACAGGTGGCTCCCTAAACCATCATATTTTCTAATATTTACCGAAACCACCTTACTCCAAGCTATATAATGTGTAGGTAATAAAAGGTTTTTGCTTAAATAAATGCCCGAAGATTTGAACGAAAGCATAGGCAGTCTAAACAACAAACTTATTGGCAAAAACACAAATAAAAAAATACCACCCGCAAGCATTACCTGATAGCCCAATTGGTCAGCGTTGGGAGCAGGCTTCTCTAGTATACTAAAAACAAGGGTAAAAATCACTCCTAGTATAACGAAAAGTGTTCTAAATAAATAAATCTCTAAACGAGGGTAAAAGTTGGAGGTTTTTTTATTAACCCCAGCACTGGGGGCTTTTTTCGCTGTTTTAGCAAGGGTTTTGTTTACATTGTTTTTTGCCAAGGCAGCGGGTTGTTGCAACAACGCTTCATACTTTGCCCAAAACTTCTCTTCGTTTGACTTGCCCGGTTGGTAGCTTGCCCATAGCTGCTCGGCTGATGGTTTTTGAGGGTTAAGTGGCTCCATAATTAATTATTTTTATTAGAATGTAAGGGGTTCCTTGGTGCTCTACCCTACTATTTTTCGCCATGATTTGTGCCTTCACAACCGAGTTTACGAGTCCTTAGATACCGATGAATATCGGTACTCATCAAAGCTAAACCAACCCACCTATAAGACTAAACCTCGGAGAAACCTGCTAAGGCTATGCTAGTTCCCACCTCTACTTTAACTGCTTGGAAGCTGGGTTACTAACATTTTTATTGGCACAACTCACATACCCCTGCTTCTCATAATATTTTCTAATATTTTTCCAACCATAATAGTGAGAGCCTTCATAGTTGGTAGAGACACCTTGGCTTTTCCAAAAATCTAAGAATTGCCAATGCCTTTTTTTATTCAAAAAATATGAAAATGTATATTGTTTATCAGCAGTGATAACCAATAAATCATGTGACCACTTTATCCCACTGTTATATGTTTCTATTACTTGTATTTGCTCAATATTTTCTAAATCGAAGCTTTTTGTAAAAACAAAAGCACTGGTAAGTACCATCGACTTGTCAGTAATTTCCAAAACAGTAGCCTCGAGCAATAACGATATAGGGGTAACTACAGCAATGCCAAAAATTATTACTTCTACCACAATTTTAATCCAAAAAGAAGGCCTCAAAGACTCTGGCAAAGGCTCTGACTCGACCATACATAAAAAAAGGTAAGCTGCTATACCAGATACTACCAAAGCTACCCGCCACACATAAGCATGCCACGGTGGGCGATACACCCCCATCATTGTTGAAGTATTTGCCTGGAGTTTATCATTGATTGCTTTCTCATTACCCGTCAGCAATGCCTCGTAGTTTTTCCAGAAAACACGTTCGTCTGTAACATTATAATGCGCCCATAATTGAGTCGCTTGTTTTTGTTTGTGGTGTTGGTTTGGCATAATTTAAGTTTGGTTTAAAATCACTTCCTTGTTTTTTTCAATTAAAACTACTCAAAGTCTTTTAGGGAGTTAATAGCCCCGACAGGGGGCAAGCTTCAAGCGACAAGTCACAAGCTAGACCCTGTTCCACAGGTAACTACACTTTTGTATCACGTTGATTTTCAGCAACTTACAAAAAACGTAGTTAATAGATAAGAATATTTTAAAGGGTGTTTCTTTTGAAGAGTAAAAACATTGGGTGTGTTTGTCCAATATTTGAAAGACAGGCTATTTTTCATCTTATTTTTACTGTTTGATCACTACTGGTTTTGTATACGGTATTTTGCCCCAAAAAGTGACAATATACAAGTACTTTTAACGCGTCATGACGGAATAACTTGGGTACTCATTTTTTTTTGTAAAAAAGCAAAAGCCGTTGTTTTGTATAAACAACGGCTTTTTTTAATTTTTGTAAAAAAAAAGCTTTGCTTGCTGCATAAGCGTAGCAAAACCTGAAAGGTCTCTATCCAAACAAAGACTGTAGCTTCATTGCTACACCCATATCACCATCTATTTGCATTTGTCCACTCATTACGGCGTTCATTGGGTTGAGCTTGCCCTGCATCAACGCCTGAAAATCGTCAAAAGATACGCTCACGGTACAATCTGCATCGCTGTCGTCTGTTGACACCGTGTTGGCAGCTCCAGTGCCATCAATAAATAATTGTTCGGCACCAAAATTAAACTTGACTGTATTGCCCAACGCCGACACTTTTTCTACCTGACTCTGAATCACAGACAACATCTCGGCGGCGGAGCCTACGCTCTCTTCTTTGGCAGGAGCGGCTGGTGCACTGCCATTGCTTGCTTTTTTGGCTTTGGGTGGGGCATAATCGGTTTGTGCCGACTTATAGCCTACGCTGTCTATCACTATTTTGGCAATGATTTCACGCATAATCTCTGACGAGCCACCTCCAATGGTGCCCACCCTTACATCGCGGTACATACGCGCCAAGGGGTAGTCTTCCATAAAGCCATACCCACCAAAAAACTGCAGACACTTGGTCGCCACTTCTTCAGCCTTTTCGGTGACAAGTAGTTTAGCCATCGAACATTGTTTTACGTCGTACACCCCATCGGCATATAGCTGGCAACAGTAGTAACTAAAGGCTTTTAATGCCGTTACCTCTGCCGACATTTGGGCAATACGGTGGCGTAATACCTGAAACTTGTTGATGGGGCGACCAAATGCCTGGCGCTCTGACATATACTGCAGTGATACTTCTATGGCATTTTCCATTGCCGAAACCGCCGCAGGTACAGCACAAAGGCGCTCAAGTTGCAAGCCATTCATCAAATAATAAAAGCCTTGTCCTTCTTGCCCAATCAGGTTGCTGGCGGGCACTTTTACATCGGCAAAGCTCAACTCGGCAGTATCGGAACAATGCCAGCCCAGTTTTTTGAGTTTGGTGGCGGTTACTCCTTCAGCGTTGCGGTCTATGACCAACATGCTCACCCCGGCAGATCCAGCTTCAGGGTCAGTTTTTACCACAGTAATGATAAAGTCGCCATATACCCCATTGGTAATAAAGGTTTTAGACCCATTGACAATGTAATGGTCGCCTTCGCGCACGGCACGGGTTTGAATGTTGGCGGCATCAGACCCTGCTCCTGGTTCGGAGATAGCAATGCAAGACACCAAGTCGCCAGAGATAATACCAGGCAAGTATTTTTGTTTGAGCTCTTCAGACCCATACTTAAGTATATAGGGTGACGACATATATTGGGTTACCTGTTGGGTAATGGCAAAGCCGCCCGAATTGAGTCTGCCTATTTCTTCGTTGAAAACCACATCGTAGAAAAAGTCTAGCCCTGAACCTCCGTATTCTTCAGGGTAGCCCAAGCCCAGGTAGCCCTGTTCGCCCATTTTTTTCCAGATGTCGCGTGGGGTACGACGCTCTTCTTCCCACTGATCTATATAAGGGCGTGCTTCTTTATCTAAAAATGCCCGGAGGCTTTCGCGAAACATTTCGTGTTCTTCGGTAAAGTGATTTGATTTCATATTTCTATTTTTTTAGCAATAAGGAGCAAGCGACAAGCTTCAAGTTCTTATTGCGATTGATTTTAATTTATATATTATTAGGATTAGGTAGCAACCAGCCATCTTTTTATCGCCAATTGCGTTTTTATAGCATCCACACTAAACTGCTACTTATTCAGGCAAAATCAGTATTACTTGTAGCTTGTAGCTCATACCTTGAGACTAGTAGCCTTCTCATAAGCCTTGTCATCTATCATCATTTTAGAGATAATTTCGCACATAATTTCAGAGGTGCCCCCGCCTATAGTACCCAGGCGGCTATCGCGGTACATGCGCGCCAGCGGGTAGTCTTCCATAAAACCATAGCCCCCAAACATTTGCAGGCAATCGTACACCACCCGGTCGCTTAGTTGGGTACCCAGTAGTTTTGCCATTGCAGCCTCTTTTACCACATAGTCGCCCTGTTGGTAGCGGTCGGCAATGGCGTATATAAACATCCGGTTCATTTCTATCTCGCTTGCCATTTGAGCCACGCGGTGGCGCAATGCTTGAAAACGGTTAATTTTTCGCCCAAAAGCTTCGCGCTCGTCCATATACTTTAGGGTCACCTCTAAGGCATAGTCTGCGGTAGCCATTCCACCAATCGCCAACATCAATCGCTCTAGGGCAAAGTGCTGCATGATGTAGTAAAACCCTTGGTTTTCGCCTCCCAACAAATTGGTCACGGGTACTTTTACATCACTAAACGCAATCTCGCCGGTGTCAGATGCTCTCCAGCCCAGTTTGTTGAGTTTGGTGGCGGTTAGGCCTGGTGTATCTCGGTCTATCACGATCATACTAATGCCGCCCGACTTTGCGTCAGGATTGGTTTTTACTGCTGCTACAATAAAGTCGCTGCTTACCCCATTTGTTATAAAAGTTTTAGATCCATTGATGATGTAATGGTCGCCTTCACGCACTGCAGTAGTGCGCATACCTGCCACATCCGACCCTCCAAAGGGTTCGCTGATGGCAAGACAACCAATCAGTTCACCTTTGATGCCAGGCTCCAGGTACTTTTGCTTTTGGGCTTCGTTGCCTTCAGCATTCATATGTACCAGGGCAAGCGAGGCGTGGGCACCTATAGCTGCCCCAAAGCCACCTGAGTTTACCCGTACCATTTCTTCGTTAAAAATGATCGAATAAAAATAGTCAAGGTCGGTTCCCCCATAGGCTTCGGGCAAGGCGATGCCCAGGTAGCCCATATCGCCAAAGCGTTTAAATATTTCGCGTGGTATTTCGCCTTTAGTTTCCCATTCATCTATATGAGGGGTTACTTCTTTTGCCAAAAAATCGCGCAGGCTTTGGCGAAACATCTGATGTTCTTCTGTAAAATAATATGATTTCATGCTTTTTTTTCTTTAGTTATTTAGTTGGTAGCTTTTAAAGGGGCAAGGCATAAGCGACAAGTGATTACTCTGTAGACATTAAAGGGGCAAGTGACAAGTTTGGTCACCATTTTCCGGCTTCCAACTTCTATCCCTGAATCTATAAACTGCTAAAAGTCAAATAGTTGTAAAACCGTAGAAACTTGGAAAGTAGCTTTCAACTTGCAGCACCGATATACATCGGTATCTAAGGACTTGGCGCTAAAAGCTTGAGGCTATATACCAGTTTACTCCCATACAATCATCTTGCGTCCATTGAACCATTGCTCATACTTGGTGGCATACCTGTCATCAATTGCACTTCGACGTATTTTCATCGTAGGCGTCAGTAAATTATTTGCTTCGCTCCAGGTTTCTTGAGTAATCACCAAAGTTGCCAGTTTCTGAAAACCCGGCAAACTTTCGTTTATTTTGCTCAAATCTTCCCTTAGCCTTGTTTCTATCTTTTCTTTTTCAATTGCCTGCCCTATTTCCGACAAATTGACCAACACTATAGGATTGGGCAGCCCTAGCCCAGCTACACATACCTGCTCTATCACATCATTGTCAGCAAGGGCTTCTTCATAAGGGTTAGGCACAATGTATTTGCCTTTAGAGGTTTTAAAAGCGTCTTTTACCCTGCCCACTATATGTAAAAAACCATCTTCATCTATTACCCCTTTATCGCCACTGCTCAACCACTCACCCTTCAGTACTTCGGCAGTTTTTTCGGGTTCGTTGTAGTAGCCTGTCATCATTTGGGGCGACTTCATGAGTACTTCGCCAGTGTCGGGATGTATTTTTATCTCAGCCAACGGAATCACCTTACCCACACTGCCTGGTCGGTTGCTGTCTTTGGGGGTGTTGGTAATAGAGCCACACACTTCGGTCATTCCATAGGCTTCGCGCAAGCGAATACCCAGTTTTAAAAACCATTGTTTGAGATGTTCGGGCGTAATGGCGGCACCTGTTGCCACTACTTCGACACTGCCCATTCCGAGGGCTTTTCTTATTTTCTTTTTGACAAAACCCGATACAATCGGAATTTTAAGCAATAAATCCAGCCTTTCCTGAGACATTTTACCCAATACCCCCATTTGAAACTTAGTCCAGATACGAGGCACCGCAAAAAACACCGTGGGTTGGGTTTGCTGTAGGTTGTGGGCAAAAGTATCTAGCGATTCGCCAAACGACATAGTGCCACCTATATATAGGCAAGAGCCTTCTATGCCTACTCGCTCGCCTACGTGGTTGAGCGGCAAAAACGAGAAAAACCGCTGGGCTTTGAGCTTGGCTATGCCTATCCAGTTGGTGGCAAACTCGGCTTGAAATACCCGCGCCAGGTTGCCATAAGTATGCATTACACCTTTGGGCTGCCCGGTAGTGCCTGAAGTAAATAGTATGGTCCACAAATCGTCTGGATCAGGTAATGGATCGCCCTGCATTGGCTCATGATCGTTCACCAAATCAGTCCAGGCTTCTCCCTCTTCAATGCGGGCATTGCCCTCATAATGTGGGTACCTGATCACCTTGAGTTCGGATGGCAATACCAAGGATTTGTCTTCATCCCACTCTTCCAGCTTACCCAAAAACAATGCTTTGATATGGCTTTTTTCTACTACTACCTTGAGTTGGTCAGCGGGCAAACTGGCATAAAAAGGAACTGATACAAATCCTCCCATCATTATTGCCAAATCAGTCAATATCCAATGGTAGCAGTTTTTAGACAATATGCCCACATGGTCGCCCTTTTGCAAACCCATTGCTTGCAAAGCGCTGACCATACGACGGGCTTCTTGCCCTGCTTCAGCATAAGTAAGGGTTTTCCACTGCTTGCCGTAAGGCTGACGCAAAAAAGGTTGCTGGGCTTTTTGTTTTTCCCAGCGATAAAAGGCTTCTATGTGGGTTTCCAGGTGATTTTTCATAACTTTTAGTTTTTTTAGTTGTTAGTCGGGAGTCGGGAGTTCTTGTAGGTTGCAAAGTCCTTGGTACGCTTTAATCGATGGTCGATAGCCTTTCTCATAATTGAAAATTGATAAAGCCGCTTCACGCTAACTCCTGACTACTAACTACCGACTCCCGACTAATCGCTTCACGCTAAATCCTGACTACTAAGGGATAAGAAAGTAATTAATTACCCAACTTAAAAAAATGGCATACACACTTGTACTTTGAAACAGTATACTCATTTGCGTCGTGTCTGACCAACAGCGCCTTTCTTTCCGCCGGCGTATGCACTCCTTCGCTAGGGCGACCACAAGGGTAGCCCCTACTTGATTTATGCATAAATGTTTGTATATCAATAATTTTAAAAACTTCGCACAACCCTAATTCCGTATGCCAAAAATAGAAGTCAAGGAAGTTATTTTTTTCGCTTCCCTAACTACCGACTACCGACTAATCGCTTCATGCTAAATCCTGACTACTAACTACCGACTCCCGACTAATCGCTTCACGCTAACTCCTGACTACTAACTACCGACTCCCGACTAATCGCTTCGCGCTAACTCCTGACTACTAACTACCGACTCCCGACTAACAACTACCGACTTTTAGTAAAAGCCCTCATCAAACGGGTCAACTTCATGGGGTCGCCACCGTTTAGGTGCTGGGCACCGTCTACATATAAGCTTACTCCACTAATATAGCTTGCCAATGGGCTTGCCAAAAAACAAGTAGTGTTGGCTATTTCTGTTACCGTACCAAACCGCTTGAGGGGCACCGCTGCCCTGGCTTCGCCCAAAATATCTTGCACCGGTTTTGGGTAAGTGTCTAAACCGGAAGACTCTATGGTACCAGGAGCAATGGCGTTTACCCTAATGTTATAATCGCCCCACTCTACCGCTAAAGTTTTGGTCAGGTTTTCTACCCCGGCACGTGCGGCTCCAGTGTGCACCATAGAAGGAAACCCTCTATAAATATTGGCAATGATGTTGATGATACAGCCTTCTTTTTGCGGAATAAAAAAGTGGCGAGCCATTAAACTACTCATGTGAAAGGTGCCGTTTAAATTATTATTAATCACTGCATCCCATCCATTTTCGCTAATGGTTTCGGCAGGTGCCGGAAACTGACCTCCCGCATTGTTTACCAATATATCGAGTCTACCATTATCTGCCTTTATTTTTTCCATCAGTGCCGTGCGTTGGTCGCTTTCGCGGATGTCGCAAGCCAGGTAACTACACTCGCCATATTGACTCAGTTCTTCGGCGGCTTGTTTGAGCAAATCTTCTTTGCGTGAAGCAATGACCACCTTGGCGCCCAGCTCTAGCATCATCTGGCTAATGGCATAGCCTATGCCACTACGCCCACCTGTCACCAATACTACTTTATCTTTGAATAAATCTTTTTGAAACATGTTTTTTTAGTTTTTTAGTCAATAGTTGGTAGTTGGTAGCTTCTACAGCTTTCAAGCATACCATCCATCTTACAAAACATTGATTATCAAACATTTATAAGATAAACAGATAGAAGCTTCTACAGTATTTAGTTTTTAGCGATAAGCTTTGGGGTAGTCCGTAGTATTGATAGACTCGCGTTTTTAAATTTTTGTCCCCGTCTCCTAAATACCGACTCTCACCTCTCGTCTACTGACTCCCAGCTATTGACCTCTTTAAGCCATAAATCATTTTAATGATTTCGGTTATCTCATTGTACAATTCTTCAAACTTTGATTGGTCAATGAGATTACGTTTTTTGGCAATGTGTAAACAACTTACGACTTCTATACCTGACCTTGCTGCATATCCCAAAAATCGCCCAAACTCAGCATTACTTTGATTGGTTGAACCCTCGGCAATATTGAGTGCTATGGAGTCAGTGGCTCGTTTTACCTGTCTTGTGAGAATGCTTAGCTCACTTTTAGGGAAACCCAAAGTCACTTCGTGTATTGCCAATGTATAATCAAGTGCTCTTTGCCATACCTTTAGGTTTTCAAACTTGAATGCCATAGTTTTTTAGTTGAGAGTCGGGAGTCCATAGTCGGGAGTATCTACCCATAGTTTTTAGTTTTTTAGTTGAGAGTCGGGAGTCCATAGTTGGGAGTATCTACCCATAGTTTTTAGTTTTTTAGTTGGGGGTCGGGAGTATTTAACAAACTACTCAAAAAGCTTGAGACTATAATTACTCCCAACTCCTAACTCTCGCCTACTGACTACCAACTACGGACTAAAAAACTACCCCATCACTTTCTTCAGCAAATTCTTTTTGGTAATGGCCGAGGTTGTAAGCAAGCCCGAAAACAGTGCCCCACCTATGCCTGCTGTTACAATGTCTTGTCCAGTAAGGTAAAAGTTTTTGATGGGCGTATGCGGACGCAAAAATTTGTGCTTAAAACGTTCAGGGCTATGGTCTAAACCGTAAATCTCGCCTTTCTCATAATTGATAAAATGCTTGGTAGTAATAGGGGTTGATAGCTCATAGCAATCGATTTTTCCACGCAAGTGAGGCTCTAGTTTGAAAAGTTCCTCTAACAGGCGTTGCGAATATTCTTCTTTGAGTGCTTCATACTCTTCCCCTCGTTTTTTCCAGCGGGTGTTCTCCCATTTTTCAAACACATTGTAAGGCATTAGGGTAATAATATCGATGGTGCTGCGCCCAGGGTAACGGTTGCTCCAATCAGGGTCTTTGGCCGAAGGAAAAGATACATATACCACAGGAAATGGCTGACTGGTATCTTGGCTGTAACGTTCCACACATTCGTCGTGGCTTAAATCTCCGGGGTACACCCAATAATTAGCCTTGGGCAACTTAAGTTCTTCGGGCGAACCTTTGAGCCCAATATACAGCGAAAGGTGGGCTACCGAATTGTTTACCTTGGTGACTTGTTCATCGAGCTGATGTTTTTTTACCACTGCTTCAGGCACCAGGGTTTTGTAGGTAGTCATTACCCCTGCTCCACTCACTACTCTATCGGCGCGAAACTCTTTGCCATCTGCCATTTTTACGCCTACTGCCTTGTTGTTCTCTATGATCACCTCATCTACTTCGGCACTTACCAAAATAGTACTGCCCGACGCTTCCAGTACAGGGGCTATAGTGTCTACCACCTGCGACGACCCTCCGATAGGGAAGTTACCCCCCGAAAAATAGTGACGAACCAAAGAAGCATGCATACCAAAACTACTTTGTTTGGGAGGCAAACCATAGTCGCCATACTGCCCGGTAAGTACTTTGATGAGTTCTTGGTTTTGGGTGATTTCTTCGAGCACATCCTGGGTAGTACGGGTGGCATATTTTAGGTAAGGGTTGCGCATCAAACCACCCGACATCTTGCTTACCATGGGGGGCATTGCCTTCTCCATATAAAAATTACGACTGGTTTTGGTTACCTTAAACACCAAGTCTACATATTGGTCTATAGCGTCGGCTTCTGCCGGAAAATATTCCTTGAGCTTTTCTTTAAAATTGGCGGTGCCTTTTACAAAATCATACATTTTCTCACCAATTACGATGCGGTCGTATACCTCGCCCATGTCAGCCCATTTGAGCTGGCTATCGGTAATGTAGTCAAACAACTTGCGTAGCACGCTTTGCTCACGGTGTACTTCTCCTATATAGTGAATCCCTACGTCCCACTCATACCCCCGGCGCTTAAAAATATGGGTAAACCCCCCAGCAGTATAGTGGCGCTCCAGCACCAATACTTTTTTACCCTCTTTTGCCATCAAAGCGGCAGATGTCAAACTACCCAAACCTGACCCTATAAAAATAGCGTCGTAATGATCTAGTGCTTTGTAGTTTTTCTTGTATGATTGTATCATTTTTTTAGTTTTTTAGTTCTTTAGTCAGGAGTCCGTAGTTGGGAGTTGTTCTCATAGTTGAGAAATCGCTTCAGGCTAACTCCTGACTACGGACTCCCAACTCTGGACTAATTGTTAAATCGCTTCAGGCTAACTCCTGACTACGGACTCCCGACTAAACTATTGACTGTTGACTGTTGCCTGTGGACTAACCAATGGAATGTTCAACATCTCTCTAGCTTCGTCTATAGTAGCCACCTCGCGCCCCATTGTATGGGTCAGGTGCACGCCAGCATCTACACACTCGCCGTTCGATTTTGCCATTTCGCCGTTAGGCAAGTAAAAGTTATCTTCTAAACCAACCCTAAAGCTGCCCCCCATAGTAATGGCTACAGCAGCAAGTTGCCATTGCTTGCGGCTAATGCCGATCACCTGCCAGTGTCTGCCATCGGGTACTTGTCTTATTTGGTGCATCAAGTTTTCGGTACTTGCCGGAATGCCGCCCAATACCCCCATTACCAGGCTGTATACAGCATTATCGGGCACAAGCCCCATTTCGCGCAAGGGTTGGGCATTATGGATGTGTCCGGTATCAAAACACTCCATTTCAGGAATGGTACCTGCTTCATTCATTTTTTCCACATAAAATATCATGTCGTCAAACGAGTTTTGGAAGATGGTATTCCAGTGGAATTTTTTGGCTTTTTTAGAGTAAATTGCATAGTTCATACTGCCCATATTAAAAGCCGCCATATCGGC